>CAYVTN010000377.1:0-3065 GCA_964454395.1 uncultured bacterium
CACCTTAAAACCAGCACCTTCAGCTTCCATCAATGTGCAAGCCATCCGCTCCAACGTCTTGGCGTCAATAAAAAAAATAGCCAAAGCGCCGCTTACCACCCGGATCAACCTGGTGGTGCTGGCGATACTGGGTGTTGTTTACTATCTGCAACATCATCCTGCTTATATCGCCCTCATCTCTCCGGCTTATATTGCATTAATGGTTATCGTGTTGTTGATGACCGCGAGCGTTATTTACCGGCACCGCAATTTTGAAATTAGTGCAGTAATGGAAAGTGCCGGTAAGCGCGGCAAAATCATGCAGATGACCGCTGCATCCGGAACAAGCGGAAAAGATGATGGCCAACAACAAGAGTCGGACAATCCATTTGTGAATTATTTTAAGCGAGTGCGTGATTTGTTGGCAACGCAACAATTTGCGGCAGAACGTCATCAGCGCTATATCCAAGAGCTTGAGCAGATGGTTGGACCTATGACCACCAGCGATCTTATGAACTACTTTACTTTCGGAAACAGATATTTGGGTGATGGGGTAGCTTTGGTGTCAAGACCTGCTACTCCGACCCGGAAATATTGGTGGAATGATTTTTTGGTTCTCATCGAAGCTCATTTGCATGCACGAAATATCTTTTTCGAATTTGGTTCATTTAATAATCATCGCATGCTGTTTATTGACGATGCGGACAAAGGACCGCTTGCGCGTGTCAGGAATATGTTGATGGCGGCCAATGCCACAGGCCTGAATAGGGAAACATTAAACCAACTCACTCCTGCAGAAGTCAATGGAATGATTGTTGCCTACTATATTGCTGAAGCTGATGATCCATTAGGATTTTTATCCTTCATGACCGAGCATGAGTTAATAGAAATGTTGCAGATTCGCTCAACTGAAGGAACAATATATCGCTTTCAAATATCTCAAAGAAACTTCGGGGAACTGGATTCAACCCAAATCAGCATTCAATACGATATGATGAATAGAAGCATAGCTGTTGTTCATAAGGGTAATATAGTTAAAACTTATAATTCGTCTGAAATCAGCAACTCACCTAATTTACGGCTGTTACAAAGTGTGTTGGGAGATATTATTTTTGAACGTCTTGGTGCTGCGATAGGCCGTCGCCCCCAATCGTCGGCTAATCGTCCACCAAATTGGAGTCCGCCAATTAAATTCGAAAGAAGTCCTAGAACAATTGCTTTCAGACCAGTTCTCCAAAGCCTAGACCATCAACCTCTAGCTCCGCTGAATCATATTGCAGAGTCGCTTGGGAACGTTGATTCATTAATTAACGCAAGCGCTCTTTTGGAAAAGGAGAAAACCATCCTAGAGGAAGGCCGACAGCATTTCTCTCAAGTGCTTGAGAGATTGCAAGAGGAATACAGAGGACTTTTACAACCACAACGCCAAGATGAGCAACAGTTGGAGCTTTATCAAACGGTTATTGATCATGTGCTAAAAAGCTTTGATGATTATTACAATTACGTGAGTAAAAAAAGGTTCGTTAACCCGGAAGAAGCGGATTATACAGATGAACGAAGGATATATGAAACTGCAAAAGCGGTATTTTTAACACTGTTAGGAGTTGAAGATCACCTCCTCGAATTGGAAACCGGACCTATTAATCGTCGAGAATGGTTTGATGGTATTTACTGGAGGTATTATCGTCTGGTTCAATATGACGAGGTCGTTACTCAACAATTTCTGACAGATACTGGCAATCAGTTATTTCGTGCTCTAAAAGAGAAGTTCCAATGGCCTGATAGCCCAACGGATGGTGGCCTGCCATGGGGGCCTTGGCCTGGCGGCAACTGGCCATTTTCCTAACCGCCCCAATCATGTTGGCGCTTCATTTGGGCGACATGTTTAGCTCTAAAACCTCGTCAAATAAGGCTGATGACCATCTAATGGCCCGGTTTGCATTGGCGCATTTTTATTATGGCAATGAGTTAATGCCTCTGGAACGCGATTCAGGTTATCTGGCCAATCATGCCAATGCTGCTTTAAGCCATTTGGCATTGACCCGTTATGAACAGATTCAGCTCACTGAAGCCTTGACGCTGGATAAGGATGCCGGCTGGCAAGCCAAATTCGCGGCCTGGCAACTGGGCCTGCGGTTTGAGGAAAAACGATTAATAAGAGACATGAGCATTAGTCCTGCCCATGCCAGGAGCCTGAACGAAGTATTGGCGGAAATCCCGTCCAACGCCAGGCCAGACTATATGGCCAAAGACTCTCAAATAATTCATTATTACACGCAATTGATCTACGGGCCGCATCATCGGGCTGCAAGAAGCCAGGCTATTTTCCGGCTGACAAGGGCCATGGTGCTTGCGATTAACCGGAAGTACCGGGCATTACAAAGAGCGAAAAAAGAAAAAAGGGATACCTCCCAGTTAGAAACAGAAGTCGCTGCCGGTCTGGAATTCTTTAATGCGTTTTTTGATGCCTTGGCCATAGAGACTACCCCAATGGCAACCCGGTTTGAACCTGTTAAGGGACTGAGCACTGATTTCCGATGTCCAACAATTTATGCCAAGCAGACGAAACAACCAACCTTTGGCACGCTCTTGAAGTTACTCCACGCTGCCGGCGAAGGCCGGCTATGGCTGATCAAGGAAGAGATTGAGAAGCGCCGGGCGCCAACAATCAGGCGCAATACGGTTCACGTGGCTGCATAAAGGCCCCATCGGCTATCCGGCCCTTAACTCCTGATGGAGCCGCTCCGCCAAATACATGTCGAGCAGGGATTTTTAAACTTTGGAATCTTTTTCTCATAGGCCTTGATACACCTGCTTTTCCTTTGAATTCATATCCCGGGCTTAAATAACCCGGATGCGGCGATTCCTGAGCGTAAGCACTACAAACCAACGTCTTCCCCCATCCGTTTGCCCCAAAAGATAGTATCGTTGTTCAAACGTTGAATGCTTTTCATCGTCGGCAACCAGCAAGGGTTGATTAAAAATAATTTGCCGCCTCCAACCGCTCTTTCCTTTGCTTCCAGTCGGGCATGGAAGCTGTAAGCAGGCTATAAAATGGCTTCCCATGATGGGGATATTTGAGATGG
>CAYVTN010000378.1:0-3061 GCA_964454395.1 uncultured bacterium
GGTGAGCGCCTACCTCTCCCAGCGAAGGCTCCACTTTGCAGCCTGTCAGCACGGTCAAAGAGGCTGGATTGATATTGCTCTTGAAATCCTTGCCTTCCGGCGCTTTTTCCGGATTAGGGGTCAGAAAGAGGCGGTCATACAGCCTGATTTCGGCCTCAAGGGCGTGTTGGCAGGAAACCCAATGCAAAGTGCCTTTGACCTTGCGTCCGTCTGGTGTACCGCCGCCTCGAGACTGGGGATCATAGGAACAATGAAGCTCCACCACTTCACCGCGGTCATTTTTAATAACTTTGTCACAGGTGATATAATAGGCATGTTTAAGGCGCACTTCACGGCTAGGCGCCAGCCGGAACCATTTTTTGGGCGGCTCCTCCATGAAATCATCGCGCTCAATGTAAAGTTCCTTGCTGAAAGGAATGGTGCGCGTGCCGTCTGCCGGATTTTCCGGATTGTTGACGGCCGTCATGTCCTCCATCTGACCATCAGGATAATTGGTAATCACCAATTTCAAGGGATTGAGCACGGCCATCACCCGCCGGGCGCGTTGATTGAGATCCTCACGCAGATGGTATTCCAGATTCTCCATATCAATGGTGCTGTTGGTTTTATCCACGCCAATGGTATTGCAAAAAGCGCGGATGGCTTCCGGAGAGTAGCCGCGACGCCGCAGGCCGGAAATGGTGGGCATGCGCGGATCATCCCAGCCATTGACATCACGGTCTTTAACCAATTGCAGTAATTTGCGTTTGCTCATGACCGTGTAAGTCAGGTTCAAACGGGCGAATTCGATCTGTTGGGGATGGCCGGGGGTGGTGATATTGTCAAGCACCCAGTCATAAAGGGGGCGGTGATCCTCGAATTCCAGGGTGCAGATGGAGTGGGTGATATCTTCAATGGCATCGGAGATGCAATGAGCAAAATCGTACATGGGGTAAATGCACCATTTGTTGCCGGTCCTGGGATGAGTAGCCTTTTTGATGCGGTAAAGGGCGGGGTCGCGCATGTTCATATTGGGCGAGGCCATGTCGATTTTAGCCCGGAGCACGCAGGCCCCCTCGTCGTAAACGCCGTTTTTCATTTTTTCGAAGTCTTCCGAATTTTCTTCAACGCTGCGGTCGCGGTAGGGACTGTTTTGGCCCGGCTCGGTCAGGGTACCGCGGTATTGCCGTATTTCTTCGGCAGTCAAGTGGCAAACATAAGCCAGCCCTTTTTGGATAAGTTCTTTGGCGTATTCATAAAAACGGTCATAGTAATCGGAAGCATAATAAAGATGGTGCTGCCAGTCAAAGCCCAGCCATTTGACGTCTTCCTGTATCGACTGGATGTATTCTTCTTCCTCTTTTTCAGGATTGGTGTCGTCAAACCTGAGATGGCAAACGCCGTGATAATCCCGGGCAATGCCGAAATTAAGATTGATCGATTTGGCATGACCGATATGCAAATAGCCGTTGGGTTCGGGAGGGAACCGGGTTTCCACGCGGCCATGATGTTTGTTGATCTCGATATCATGGTTGATCATTTTACGGATGAAATCTACGGATTTTTTATCGGGCGCTTCGGAGCTTTCTGACATGGCTGAACCTCTGGCATTAAGATGATAAAACCTTGAAAGGTGCCAGTATTATATGTATTTTTTATTTCAAAGTAAAGAATTAGGATACCAAAATCCACCGTCAAATTTCGACCCGGCTTTTGGACACAGAGGCATTCATGGAAAGTAGGCTCACCTGAATATCAAAATACCTATGCGGATATAGGAAGCCCAAGGTAGGCTGTCAAATAAAAATCAGACGGTGGATTTAGGGATAGGACGTCTCACCCGTCCATTGCGATTTTGAATAGGGTCAGGTACAATACCAGAAAAATCTCCTAATAAGGACGGTCTGATTATGCAAAGTTCAGTCTTTTTTACACCTGTTTCCAACCCCAAAACACAATCGCCGCTGGCCAAAATTGATCGTTTATTGGCGGCATGCCATATTAACCAAAAGTATTCCCCCCCACAGCTTGTGGCGATTAAAGCCCATTTTGGAGAAATGGGCAATACGGCCTTCCTAAGGCCGGTTTATTTCAGGCCGATTATTGATGTGCTCAAACGGATGGGCACCAAACCTTTTATGACGGATACCAATACAGTCTACGTGGGTATGCGTACCAACAGTGTGGATCACCTGCATAATGCCAACCTGAACGGGTTTAATTACAGTACGTTGCAAGTGCCGGTTATTATTGCCGATGGGTTGCGGGGCGAGAGCATCTTGGAAGTGGAAACGGGAACGCCTTTGGCGCCCAAAGCCAAATTGGCCTCGGAAATTATGCGGGCTGATGGCCTGGTGGTGGTCTCGCACTTTAAGGGACATGAAGTGTCCGGTTTTGGTGGAGCATTGAAAAACCTATCTATGGGTTGTGCAGCCAGAGCGGGGAAACTCGAGATGCACTCCAGTGGCACCCCTTTTGTGGATCAAGCCATCTGCACGGCCTGTGGGCTTTGTGCAGAGCATTGCGGCTCCCAAGCCATTGCGATGAACCCGAAGGCTGAAATTACCGAAGCCTGTGTGGGATGTGCCCGCTGTATTGCGGTATGCCCGGAACATGCCATCAAAATAGACTGGAATGAATCCAGTGAACAAACGATGAAAAAAATGATGATATACGCCGCGGCCGTTCATCGCGCCTTTAAAGGAAAAGTCATCTATCTCAATATCATGACGTCCATCAGTCCGGCTTGTGATTGCTATCCCGGCAATGACGGGCCCATTACTTCTGACATTGGGTTTGCAGCTTCCGAAGATCCGGTAGCCCTGGATAAAGCTTGTTGGGATCTGGTCTGCCAAAAAATGGGAAAAGAACCCTTTCATGAATTTTATCCCTACCTCAATCCGTCAATCCAATTTGAATATGCCCAAACCCTCCAATTTGGCAGTAGTGGCTATGAATTGAAAACGATGGCGTGAGCCGGCAGGGCCGAAAGTTGCGGTTGGTGTTTGTTGTAAACGCACTGGCGGCGCCTAGGAGCCTGTCGGACTTTTTTGTTTGATGATATGGTATAATAACGAAGTTT
>CAYVTN010000379.1:0-3059 GCA_964454395.1 uncultured bacterium
CAATATCTCCAAACTTATCTTCAACGGGACATTGCCCGGCTCTTTCCCGGATTAGACCAGCACCGTCTGCGCTCATTTCTGCGCCTTTTGGCGGGGTTATCGGGAACCGTTATCAATGTGGCGGACACAGCCCGGGCTTTGGGGGTATCGCAGCCCACGGCTAAGGATTATTTTGAAATTGCCCATGGTACGTTTCTCTGGCGGCAATTGTTTCCTTATGCTAAAAATACGGTGAAGCGGATTGTCCGCCATCCCAAAGGCATTCTTCGCGACAGCGGTTTATTGCATCACTTTTTGCGCCTAACCGGCCGGGAGGAGCTCTTGACCCATCCACGCATGGGCACGTCTTGGGAAGGGATGGTCATCGAAGAAATTCTGCGCGGCTTGGCCGCTTTGGGCTTGGGGCACGACGCCTATTATTACCGCACATCGGCCGGCGCGGAGGTTGATTTGGTGCTGGAAGGCGATTTCGGCTTGGTGCCCGTGGAAATCAAGTACACGCAAACCGTCACGCCTTTTCAATTGAAGTCTTTGGTTAATTTTATTTCGGAACAGCACTGCGCCTTCGGCATTGTGATCAACAACGATGAGCGGGTGCGTCTGTATACAGAAAATATCATTGGAATTCCTTTTGCATGTTTTTGATCCTAATACCTTCAATTTAAACTGCGGGAAAATGACCAGCATTCTTCGTCAATATGCTATTGGACGCATCAAAGAATAAATTATTGTCATCCGTGCCTGGCACCGTGCTCCCTGTATAATTAGGTGTGTGATTCATACGGCTCCTACCTCATTCATTCGTGCCTGGCACCATGATTCCGGCGAATTTGTAAAAACAACCATTTTTCCTAAAGATTCTTTTCGAAAAATTCAAAGATTATTTAATGACCGTCATGCGAGGGATTATGATTGGAATATAATTGATAAACAAACAGCAGAACAAGATTTAAAAGATGCTGAATATATTATTGAACTCTGTAAACAACAGTTGAAATTGTCTTAAAGCCCGCTGGAATATTGAGGACGGGAAAAAGAGGCGCCCTACCCAAGCACCGGCTCGCCACGGGTTCAGGCCCCCAGCAGTTCCTGCACTTGATGCAGCCTTTTTTCATTTTGTCCGAACAGTGTCAGAAGGGCAAAAGCTTTGGGGATGGGGTGAAAGCCGTTGTTGACAAAGGCGGCCAGGGTGCCGCTTGGGCCCAAGTCAATATAGAAAAAATCATCCTGACCGCGCAGTATTTCCAGGGTTTCCCGAAAGTAAACCGGTTTGCGGACAACATCCCACAGGTAGTCGGCGGTGACTTGAGGATTGATGGTTTTGTGAGCGCAGGAAATGACCGGCGTTTCGGACGGGTGCGTGTTCATGGCGGCCGCACTGAGCTTGAAGTCGCTTTCCATGTCGTCGATAAAGGACGAGTGAAAAGCCGTATTTACCGGCAGTCTTTGGCAAATGATGCTGTTTTTTTTCAAGAATAGTTCAAGGCCGCTGATGGCATCGGGATTGCCGGACACGACAAAGTGGGCTGCGAAATTATCCGCGGCGCACTCGCAGTTTTTGAAAATTTCCGGGTGCCGGTGCATAAGGGTTTTTTCTTCCAGGATGGCAAGCATGCCCCCCTTGCGGCAGTTCGCTTCCGCCAGTTCCGCCTGTTCCATCACCAGTTTCAGCAGGGCTGCATGATCACAAACATTGGCAGCGGCCAGGGCGGCATATTCGCCCAGGCTGGTTCCCAAGCAATAATCCGGCCGGATGCCCAGCTCCAGCAGGACTTGCGTCAGGGCATATTCCACCATGAAAATCGCCGGGTGAGTGTAGCACAGGGAATCAAACGGCCGGCCCGGCGTGGCGTCCGGGGCATAAAGCACGTCGCGCACGGAAACGCCGGATTGCGTTTGCACGATCCGGTCCAACTGCTGGAACCAGGAGCGGAAGCTATGGTTGTTTTCAAATAAATCCGCACCCATGCGAAAGTACTGCGAGCCTTGGCCGGAATACATGAAAACAATTTTTGGACGCCCGTTATTCATTGCGGCTCAGCGCTTCCCGGCCCAGGAAACCGGCGTACAGCTCGTGGGCATCCACGGTTGCCGTCTCGGAGAGTTCCTCCTTGCATTCCATGCAGACGGACATGACGTAATCCTTGTGGAACCAATAGGATCGAAAAGAAAGCCCGGACTCAGGCCGGCCGAAGTCAAGGCGTTCCCGGCCGGGTGGAGGACCGGAGTTGAAGTAAAGCCGGGGGAATTCCCGCGTGGAAGTGTCAAACCAGAATGAATTGAGCGGTATGGCGAAGGTGCTGCCTTCGAATTTGATGTAGGCTTCCTTCAGCGTCCATAAATGATAAAATGCCGCCAATTGGTCCTGACCGTGCAATGTTTTCAAAAAGCGTTTTTCTTCTTCCGCAAAATACCGTTCCGCGATCTCCAAGCCGATTTTAGGCCGGAAATATTCCACATCCACCCCAATTTTTCCTTGATTCGTAATGCCGCAGATTACCCACTCTCCGGAATGCGAAAGGTTGAAGTCCAGGTTGGCGATGTGTTTTTGATAGGGCCGCTGGTGGCAATCGTAAAACAGCTCAGGGAAATTATTCAGGGGATAGTCTCCGGCCTTCAAGGCCCACCATAATAACAGTTTCCCGAAAAGCGATCGCAAGCGGTCTTCTCGCCTCAGGAATTTAACGATTTTTTGTTTTTCTTTTTCGGGCAGATGTTCCAGCAAGCGCTGAAAAGTATGGTCCGCCATATTCATATCAATGCATGCGAAAAAGAGTTTTACCATGTCAAGGTCCTCATGAAATCGCCGCAGGACCACGGCGGAATGCTGTTATTTTATCAGAAATGAATGCGAAATTATACCCGTCTTTCTCACCCGTGCAGCGTTGAGCAGTTTGGTGCCGGCCACCGGGTTTTTCAGCCGCCGGAAATTTGATGCGAGTTGAATTTTATTATTTTATATCCCCTTCACCTCCGGGGCCCCGACTGGTAATATATCATGAGCAAGGGACGCCTTCGGCAGCCCCGACCGGAATGGATATTATATGAAAGGGACGCCT
>CAYVTN010000380.1:0-3056 GCA_964454395.1 uncultured bacterium
CTTCATCGGCCCATAGGGACACATCGGCAAGATTCTCATCCCGCCCGAGGCCAAGGATGGCGAAAACCTTTTGCTTTGTTTTAGGGGTTAGATGGTCCTGTGCGATATAGGCTACGGTTTTATGGCCGATAGGTGCCCAGCCGTAGGCTGTGGTAACCAACATCAGGTTTAGCAATGCGGCTGAAGCCGGGAAAATCCTTAATCTTTTCATGGGCGAAGCTCCTGTCAAAGCCGGTTTATGGCGCAATCATGCTACCACGGCATTAATCTTAGGGTGAAAGTTATTATGTTAAAAATACGTTTCTTTGCCTATACACATTCAACCCGACCATGAGGTAATAAGCCGATACAAAGAGGTGGGAGGAAAGGCATTATAGGGGAGCGTGAAATTATAGGGCGTTTTTTAAAAAGAAATTCTGAACCCATAATAAGTCCGGTCCCGGCCCCGGAGCCAATTGGAGAGGGTGTAGCCGTAGAGGTTGGTGGCGAAGACAGAGAGGATGCCGGGACCCAGGCTGAATTGTAATCCGACCGACCAGGGTTGCTGCCATTGCAGGGGATTATCCAGCAGCAGCGGGTATTCGGCGAACACCGCCACGATCTGATGCCAATGTATCTTGATCCCGGTCATTACCGCCGCGGCGGTTTTGGCATCATTGTCCATGATGATGGCCGTGGGCGCCAGGGTGATGAATATGGTATCTGCCAGGCTTCTGGCTGCCAGCAACTGGATCAGGTAATGAATACGGTCGCTCTCGATGCGGACATTCAGAAATTTGTATCGCGACCAGTATTTGCTCAGCCCCACGGCCATTCCGAGGTCCGCCACGTGGTTTTTTTCCTGCCGGAGGGGACTGTACAAGGCCAGGGCTTCGTATTCTTTGAAATAATCCAGGGCGCTCTCTTTAATGCCGGCCTGGTTGCCGGAAATCTCGATGTTGTGATAAAGGCTGGCCAGATACACATTCAGGTCATCGCGCACGGCATAGCCCAGCCTCAGCGTCATGGAGGCAATGCGTTTTTCATCAAAATGATGCTGGACGTTGATTTGCAGGGGAAAGATCGTGGTCGTGCGGGGGCTGAGCAGCACCAAAAAAGGTTCTTCATAAAAATTTTGAAAAAGCGCCGGAGAAAAGGCAGGTAGAAAAAGACCGGTCAGTAAAACAGCCATTGCTAAGGAAATTTTGGGCATGATCCACCTCCTTTTAGAGTCTCTGTCTGAATTATCTACGTGGGACGCGTAGATAATTCAGACTAGAGCCTCTTATCCAGCCTCGCTGGGTTAGATTAAGATAAGTCCAGGGCAATATCCATGCCAGGGGAAAGGGCCGCTTTGTTTGGACTTTTTTCCTCAGCCGGGATTTAAACCTTTTTGGAAATGCAGGACCTAAATCCACCATCTGATTTTTATTTGGAAGCACATCTTGGGCCAATTTTCTTTTTCGGGCTTATGACAGTCTCCAGGCCGGTAGGGGTTGAGGAGACCGCAGGGCATCACCCCTACTCCCAAAGGTTTTCGAAGAGGGCTGGGGGAATCCTCAGTATAATTCGCTTAATCCCAACATAATATTTATAAAAAATCTCCCCTTGCTTGAACTTTATTAATTTTATTTAAAAAAGTTAAAATAATCTGAAATTAGAGGGCAGGATTTTTGGAATTAATCGTCAAATAAATAAAAACCATTTTTTTAAGGAACAATAAAGTTTGCCGATATTATGCTGAATGAGGTAATGGGCAAGGCTGAAGTTGCCGATAAAAAGATGTGATAGGAAAGCATTCATTTAAACGATAAAGTTGATACGTGATTTTCTTAAGATGGAAGCCTTCGGCCTAAAAACGATAAATTTAATTAACGGCCAAACAAAACTACGGAAAATACATGTAATCTTAACTATTTAACGGAGGACGATATGGGAAATACCACAACCAAAAGATTTTCCAAAATAATTGTCACCATATTGTTGGGCGTGATTCTAATAAGCGGCTGGTTAATTGCGGATAAGGGATGGCAATGGGGGAAATGGCTGATCGATAGTTTTTATCAATTTAATGGCTTGTTTTTTTTGGGTTTGGCCGGACTAAGCAGTTTGATCAGATTAACGGTTTTCAAAGAAAAACCGCTGTTTTATACGTCGCTGTATATATTATTTGCCGGTTATTTGGTGATTTTTCAAACCAAGCTGATCCTGCCCTCCGGCACCCAACCAACTTTTTATATGATCTGGCCCTTCCTTATAGGCGGGTTGCTCTTTGTGCTATTTATGGGCGATGCTGTTATAAATGGCATTAATGCGCTGCTTAAAAATAAAAGTGAGCGATATGGAATCTGGGCAAAGTTTACGGGATTGTTGATTTTAACCGGACTGTTGTTCAAGTTGGTTGATAAACCTTATTTTGCATCAATATCTGAAGCCGTGCTTATCGCCTACTATATATTAATAATAATTTTGCCATGGCTTAGCGGGTTGGCAAGAAAATATTACCTGGGCAAACCGATGAAATATTTAAAAGGCCTCTTGATTTATTTCGTCAGCAGCATGATGCTTGCCTGGATAGTGCGATACTTTCATGGGGACCATGTGTGGGTATGGATTACACTATATGGCGCTGCTTGGGCGCATTTGTACTATGAACATATTCTCGATTGGCTGTTTAAAAATGATCGCCTTGAAACCCTTGTGATCACCAAACCTAAAATAAATAAATCCGCCAAAAGGACTGCCAAAAGAAAACCAGGCAGGTTGAAGTTGCTCCGTGATGCGCGGGAGTTTTTTAAGGTTGTGAAATCAGATACTGTGACTAAATGGAGAACCATGGCTTTAAGCGCCAAACGGCAATTTGGTCGAAACAAAGTGGCGAAAATTGTTGTTGTCGTGGTCTTAGTAACCGCCGTGATATTCGGATTGGGACTGCCTCTATATAATATGCTTCATGGTAAATATTATTTAAAGGTGGAAAATTTTACGCCAGAGGGCAAGGTGGGTAAGCGCACTGTTATAAGAATCGCATTTAACGGCAAGGTCAGGCCTGAAAACGGGCATTTGGAGAATATAAA
>CAYVTN010000381.1:0-3025 GCA_964454395.1 uncultured bacterium
CACGGCTACTTCTTTGACGAAGCCACCAATGCGCTTATCGGCCTGAAGATGCTGGTGGACCACAGCTACCTTCCGCTTTTCGGACCGCCCGATGCACCGGCGCCCACGCTTTACCATTATCTCAATGCCTTGATGCAGGCCCTGGGTGGCGCCAATATTGCCGCCACGAAAATGGTGCCCGTCCTGCTGGGGACCTTGACCATTCCCATGGCTTATTTTTTAATGCGCCGACTCGTGGCCTGGCCGGTGGCCCTGGCCTCGGTTTTCCTGCTGGCCTTCATGCGCTGGCATATCAATTTTTCCAGGATCAACTTTATCGGCATTGCCACCCCGCTCTTTGCAGCCGCGGCCGGTTATTTTTTATTGCGCGGCCTGGAAACCAAAAACCGCTGGGCCATGGGGCTCTCCGGCCTGGCCGTGGCCATGGGGCTTTATACCTACTACGCCTCCAACCTTATTCCCTTTGTACTGGGCCCCTATATGGCGTTGCACTTACTGTGGGAAAAAGATTTTCTTAAAACGCAAGGGCGCAACCTGCTGGTGTTTTTGGGCGTGTCCCTGCTGGTGTTCGCCCCCCTGGGGATTTTTGCCCTGGACCACGTGCATGCATTCACGGCCCGCAACGGCCAGGTATTCATTTTCAATCACTTGAACGGCCAGCCTGCCTTAAAAGTTCTATGGACGAATATCAAAACCACCCTGCTCATGTTCACTTATTTCGGGGACACCAACGGCCGCCATAACATTCCCGAAGTGCCCATGCTGGATATGGTGTCCGGCCTGCTGTTTGGTTTGGGGTTGATTTGGGCTTTGACCCATCTTCGGCGCAAGCATGCCTTTTTAGCGGTCTTTTGGTGGCTGGTGGCCCTGGTCCCGGGCTTTCTGACCATTGAGGCGCCCCAGGGCTACCGCTGCATTGGCGCCATTATTCCCGTGCTCATGCTCATGGGCCTGGGCTTGAATTTTCTCTGGAGCACCTTGCAGGACCTGAGCCGGGGCACCAAGGTGCAGGCCTTTAGCGGCTGGGGCCTGGTGCTGCTGGTGGGGTGGGTCGGCCTGGCCAATGGTCATGCCTACTTTGCCCGGCAGGCCGCCCAACGGGCCTGCTGGTCCGAATTTTCAGCGCGTGAATACGGCATGGGACAAATGATCAAAGCCCTGGGCAACAACTACCACACTTATATTTCCGCAGGTTCCTACAATTATCCCACGATCCGTTATTTGGGTTATCCTGACATGGAGGCAGAACCCTTTATGATGACCCGGGCCATTCCCAGCAGTTATGAGGGTCCTAAAAATCTGGCTTACATGCTGCTGCCCATCCATGACGGCGCCCTGCCTTTGTTGCGGTATTATTATCCCGGCGGCAAGGAAGAAGTTCATCATTCGCCCTATGATTTTGTGCTGTTTACTTCATACTTAGTCAGCCACGAAGAGGTGCAAAAGAACCGCGGCCTCAAGACCCGCTATGAGGACAGCACAGGCCGGGTGAAGGAACAGGTGGCCGGCAGCAGGCATCTGAGCTTTGACCTAAAAGACCAGGGCCTGCGATTACCGGTCAAAGCCCATTGGCAAGGTTCGGTGATTGCCCCGCAATGGGGCACCTATGGCTGGCAGATCATTGGACTGGATCAGGCCGTGCTGAAGATCGATCATCAACCAGTAGGCAAGGCCGGTGTCACCCTGGCCCAGGGCCAGCACCAGCTGGATCTGGAAGGCCGTATTACCCAAACCAAGGCGCCGGTGCAGGTCTTTTGGACCAAGGTGAATGCCACGGCCGCCACCATTGTGCCCGGCCGGGCGTGCCTGCCGCAAACCGAAGTGCACGGCCTGAAGGGCGCTTATTGGAGCAAACCCGAACCCCGCGGCAAACCGGACTATGAGCGGATGGATCCCCTCATGTCCTTTTTGGGCGCTGATTTTCCCATGGCCGCGCCTTTTTGCGCCACCTGGACCGGCAGTATCATGATCCCTGAAACCGGCAAATACACCTTTGGGTTGCTGCAAAATCAGCAGGCCTGGCTGACCATTGACCAGGAAGTGGTGGTGGCCAATACCCGGGCTGACAGTCTGCAGCAGGACGAGATCTTTTTGCGCAAAGGGGAGCACCATATCCGTATTGATTTCAAGAAACTGGAGGGGGCCTACCCGCGACTGATTCTTTATTGGACCCCGCCGGGCAAGCAGCAAAGCAAAGTGCCCTTTACGGCTTTAACACCCCAGTAGGATCATATAACGCCTGCTGGGCACCAGTGTACAGGGGCACGGCGTGCCGTGCCCCTGCGGGATTGAATCCAGCACGTTGAAGGACAACCATGATAAAGAAAAATCTTTTTGGTCAAAAACGGTTCTGGCTGGGACTGGGCATTACCATTGTGTTCCTTTACCTTGTTTTTCGCCAGGTTAATATTCAGGAACTCACCACAGCCCTGGCCAGCGCTGATTACCGCTGGCTCCTGCCGGCACTGGCAGTCTATTTAACGGGCTACTGGCTTCGGGCCATCCGCTGGGCTTATCTCATGAATGCCGTCAAACCCCTGTCCTGGCAACGGCTCTTTCCGCCCCTGATCATGGGATTTATGGTCAACAATGTGCTGCCGGCCCGGGCCGGGGAATTTGTACGGGCTTATTTGGTGGGGCGCCGGGAAGCTATTTCCAAGACCGCGGTCTTTGCCACGGTGGTCATGCAGCGGCTTTACGATGGCCTGGTCATGGTGCTGTTGGCCACGACCGTGCTCTGGCTGTACCGGATTCCGCATACCGCGGCCAATGCCGCCTTTGTGCAAGTGATGAACACCGTGGTCAACCTCACGGCCGCGCTTTTCATTGTTTTATTTGTGCTTTTTTTTGGAATGATCACGTGGAAGGAAAAATGGTTTCCTTTGATCAACAAGCTGGTGGGCTGGCTGCCGCGGGGCATCCGGCCTGCGGCGGAAAAAATTACCCATTCCTTTATCGACGGCTTTGCGGGCATGAAAAGCCATAAAGACAGCCTGCTGGCCTTTCTCTTCACTTTGCTGGCCTG
>CAYVTN010000382.1:0-3024 GCA_964454395.1 uncultured bacterium
GGGGGTCAATACAGCGAAGTATGGTGTTTGTCCCGCAGCCGTTTCCCTGGAATATCAAAATATGAATCAAGGACGTTTTGGAGGCCGCATTTGCTGGATGGTGGCCGGTACCATTTGCCACAAAAATCCCGAAGGTTTATTCGCCAAAAAATACCAAGATTGCCAAAAATGCAGTTTTTACCAAATGCTCAATTATTTTGAAACAGTTTTTTGCAATGCCTCGGAAGGCATCGGTGTTTTTGATGATCGTGGGATACTGATTGATTATAACGAGCGGCTGTTGGAAGTGTTGGGACAAGAGCTTTTTTCCGGGCAGACGAAACTTTTTAATTTCAGCCATTATCCTTTCGTAAACCCCGATCGCACACCGTTTGACAAAGCCAATAATCCCTTTGCCTTGAGTTTGAAAGAACGCAAGCCCCTGCGCAACCTGGAATTAATCCTCGAACCTTCCCCCAAGCAACAGAAATACCTGGAATGCAGCATAGTACCCGTCAACAACGGGGAAGAAAATGAAGGTTCCCATTTATTCATTACTTTTTTCCGCGATGTTACGCATCATAAAATCAAGGAAGAGGTATTGAAACACAAGGAGAAGAAATACCGCCACATTTTTAATTCCAACCTGATGGGTGTGTTTTTCTTTGACAACAACAACATCATCGTGGAAGCCAACGATCAAATGCTTGATCTTATGGGTTATAGCTCCCGTGATCTGGAAGCCGGACTGGACTGGACGGAACTGGTCATTGCCGAAAGCGCGACACCTATCCAGATGTTCTTGGAAGACCTGAAACTCGACGGCCAAATGGGACCTCTTGAACTTGGGCTGTTGCGCAAAAGCAGGAATGTGCTCCCCATCAGTTTTTCAGCAGCCTATTTTCCCGATCAAAAACTGGCTTTGGCCATTGTCAATGACATGAGCGAGCAACAGCGGACGGAAAATATGCGCACCAATTTCATTACCACCGTATCCCATGAATTGCGCACGCCCATGACTTCCCTGCTGTGTTATTTAAAAGTTTTAATTAACAGTCATTCCCATGATCAGGAGGAACAGCGTCTTCTGGAAATCGCCGAACGCAATGCCAAGCGCTTGGCCAATCTGATTAATACCATCCTGGAGGTGGAACGGTTGGAGATGGGGCCTGCTCATCAGCATGATGAAAAAGTGGACCTGGGCAAAATGATTAATGAAGCCATCGATGCCATCGCCATACAAGCCAAAATGAAGAACATCGTGATTAAGAAAAATCTGGGACCACCGGAAACTTATTTTGCCAAAGGGCTGCTTCTGGATTTGGAACGCATGATAACCAATTTGTTGAGCAACAGCATTAAATATACGCTGAAAGGGTATGTGAAAGTATCGCTGGCGTGGAGCCCGGACCGGAAGGATATTTTGATCAAGATAGAAGACACAGGCGTGGGCATCAAAGCAGAAGAAATTACCAAAGTGTTTGAAGGGTTCTACCGGGCCAAGCAAGACGTTACCCATGCCGAACCTGGAACCGGTCTGGGTCTGAGAATAGTTAAGGATATTATTGAACAACATGGGGGGAAGATTATGGTGGAATCCCAATTGGGCCTGGGCACGGTCATTACCCTGACTATTCCCCCTTTTGAAGCCATGTCTTCCCGGGACGAGGATCCTGGTCTCTGACAAACGGGGTTAACATAAGTTGCGCCTACAAATTTGGCAGGCGGGCCGATAAAAAAATCATCACCAAGGCACCAAGAAAGGCAAGGAAAAAATAGCGAAAGGGTTTCCTTGGCGCCTTGGTGATAAATGATTTTTATTCCGGCTTTGCCGGCTTAGAAAACAACGGAGGGTGAGATCAGGCTGCAGGGATAGGTTCTCCCAAAAGATGCCGTTCTGTTCGATCGGGTTGTATGAGAAAACGATGTTTATGGTTGCTGATCATGGTGTTTGGTTGGCAGATGACAACCGCCCAGGCCGGCAGCCACCCTGCAATGGTTTTCAAGGACAGCAAAGTTCGTTTTTGTGTATTATATAAGGGTATCCGGCTGGGGTATAAGATTCAAAGCCTTTTTCTCCTTCCCAATGAAAAAGTCACGCTGACGGTCGTGGATGCCAATTGGAAACACTCTTATCAATTTGAGGCGCCTGAAGGGGCGGGTCATCAGCTCACGGAACGGGAATGGGCTTGGACTGCCCCGGCCCAACCCGGTGTTTATCATGGCTCCATCCGGAAACTGGACGGACAGGACGCCATGGACCTCAATCTCATCGTGATGATTCCCTTTGACCAGGTGGTCAAAGGGCAATTGAACGGCTACCCTATCGGGCTCTATCCGCCTGCTTCTGCTTCCAATCACCCCGCTCCGCCGCGTGGATTTATTGAAGTGAGACCATCCCTGGAAACCCTGCCGATGAGTCCTCATTTTGTATTGAGCCAGTTTGTCTGCCGGGAAAGAGCTTCTTTTCCCAAATATACGGTGATCGATGAACGCCTGCTGATCAAACTGGAATTGCTGATCAACCGCTTAAATTTAAAAGGGTATGCCTGCCGCACCCTGGTCGTTTCCAGCGCCTTTCGTACACCCTATTACAATCAGAAATCGGGCTTCAGTTTATATAGCCGTCATTGCTGGGGCCAAGCTGCGGATATATTGGTTGACCGTAATGGCGACGGGATGATGGATGATCTCAATAGGGACGGCCGTCAGAATAAGCAGGACAGCATGGTATTAAAGACCTTGATCCTCGACATCGAACAGGAAATCCGCAACGCCAATAAAATTGGCGGCATTGGACTTTACGATGATACAGACAAGCATGGGCCTTTTGTTCACATGGATGTTAGAGGCACCCATGCGCAATGGTAAAACGCGCCCGCCATCCCTTTCAGCTCAAATGACGCCAAAATAGTTTCAATCCCCTCTGGACTACAAATAATTGGCCTGGCAGGGCCATTATAGTTCAAGATGGCAACAAAATCTCACGGCGCCAAGGTCGCAAAGTTTTTTCGCAAACAATTCCCTTTCAACAGAATATCGCTT
>CAYVTN010000383.1:0-2987 GCA_964454395.1 uncultured bacterium
TCTTTCAACCCTATTTTCGCTGCAAATTCACCAGCCAATTCCGACGTTTCATAAAGATGAGTAGTTAAATGTTGTTTTTCTCGATCTGTTTCTCTGAGATGGGCAATAAAATCATTTACCTTAAACATTACTTCTTCGCCCACGCCGTGCAGGCTGTCACGTGACCATGAATATTTTCCGACCAGGATTTGATGTCGTTATTTTTAACACTCGATACCTGACCAATGATCTTTGCTAATTGGCTATGCACATATTCTGTTTCCGAACTGTCTGTCTCAATAATAAATCTGTAAAAAAGATCGGAATTTTTCTTTAGCATTTGCTGAATAATCATATGGCTGTCAAAAATACCCCCTACAGAAATAGGCTCAATGATTTTATTGATAAAATCCACAATGCTCTCTTTTAATATCTCGTCCATTTTTTCTCCTCCTGTAATGATGTTTTTTCTGTAGGGAACAGTCGCGACTGTTCCCTACAGATTTAAATGCCCTGCCGTTACCGTACTTAACTAATTATCTTTATAATGGGTTAGATCATTATTGCCGTTTTTTTCTTCCTTTTATTTTTCTTCACCCCATATTTTTCCAGCGCTTGTTCCATTCTCTCTTTCACGGCTCTTCTCAAGCCTGCTGGTCCCAGGACTTCCACGTCGGGGCCGTATTTCAATATATCCATTACCAATTCCCTGGGATCGGCGTAGGGCACCTCCAGCACATAATCGCCCTCGACAAAATATCCTTTTTGCCCGGGATGCCAGTTTTCTTCCGCCACCCAGCGGGCGCGGGTGGCATTGAAGCGCAAAACCGCCTTATGCCCCGCCTTGCCGCTGAAGATGCCATAGGCAGCGCAAAAATAATCGTCCAATTTCTCATCCTTTATCTCTTTGGCTTTTTGTTTCCCGATTGTCACGGACTTTACCCGTTCCACGGCGAAACTGCGCAATGCCTGTTTGCCGTGATCCCAGGCATCGAAATACCAGTTGTCCCGGTAATGGCAAAGACGCTGCGGGGAGATGTCGCGGGTGGTTAATTGATCGGTTGACCGGCTGTGGTAGGCGATGGTCATCCGCTGCCGATGCAGTACAGCGGTGGCTATGGATTTAAAAAAATCATTTTCACCCTGCCGGACGGCCATACCCAGGATTTTCACTCTCCCGGCGACTTCGGCATGATTAAGATATTTTGAAGTCAGGATACTTTCGATTCTTTTCTTTACCGGAAGCAGCAGATCATCGAGCAGCCCCGGTTTGAGACCGGCGATCAGGTGCTGTAAGGACAATAAGGCGTGCAGTTCGGCGGCATTGAACCACAGGCCGGGCAATTCAAACTGCGGATTTTCTTCATGATCGTAAGCATAGCCCTGGGCTTCATGGTTATAGACGATGGGAGCCCCCAAATAGTCCCGCATGCGGGCAATAATTCGTTTGGCCGTGGCAGGAGAGCATTCCAATTCTTTTTCTATTTTTTTTCGGGGTATGGCATATCGGTTGGATGTGAAAAGGTGATGTAATTGATAAATTTTGTCAAAATAATCCATGCGCTCCCCCCCGGGAACATGTTTTGTATAGGAACGACATCATAGGATTAAATGATAACAATGGTAACTTATTATGACATAAGAGCAGGCTCATTTGGTGAGCCTGATGTTATTTTTTTAGTGCCACCGGGTCAAATGTCATTTGCCCCCTATGCCGATGGCACCGCCGGATTATGCTGGATTATTTTTCCGGTCGATATTATGATGGCCGCCATTAATTTATGAAAGCAGGGCGGGTTTATGCCGGTTCACCGGACGGTTGCAGCCAACATTTGGAAGTCCTATCTCATCCGCATGCTCTTCTGGATGCATTTTGTGGCTGCGGTCATTGTGCCTTTTTACACCCAATGGGGCCATCTGCCCTTTTCCCGGATTTTGCTTATCAATGCCTGGTTTATGCTGTGGATGTTCATGTTTGAGGTGCCGACCGGCACTGTTGCCGACGTTCTGGGGCGCAAGCCGTCCCTATTCATGGGCGCGGTCATTTCCATTTTGGGCACCTTGGTCTATGTCAGCCGTCCCAGCTTTTATATTTTCCTGCTGGCCGAGTTGATATTGGCCTGCGGTTATTCCCTGATATCCGGTGCTGAAGAAGCCTTGGCCTACGATTCCCTGCTGATGATTAATCGTGAGTCTGAGTCCAAAAAAGTCCTGGCCCGCATGGAATCTTTTAAGCTGACCGGGATTATCATCGGTGCCCTGGCCGGCGGGGTGATCGCCAAATACTTTGGCCTGCGCATGCCCATGCTTATGCAAGCCGTGCCGCTGCTGGCTGCGGCTTTGCTGATTCTCAGCCTGAAAGAACCGGTCCGTCATGATGGCCATAAAAAACCTCCTTACCTCGACCTCTTAAAAGCCGGGTGGCGGCAGTTCCGGTCCAATCGGGTCATCCGGATTTTGATGCTGGATATGGTGGCGGTCGGCGCCTGGGTTTGGCTGATCATCTGGTTTTACCAGCAACTCTTGAAGCTGGCCCACGTGGATATTGTTTGGTTTGGATTGGTGCATACCCTGATGTGCGTGGCTCAGATCATGGTCCTGGAAAGTGTTCGTAAGCTGGAAACCTTTTTAGGCGGCAAGCGCTCGCTGCTCATGGTCCTGGCTTTGGTGTCCGGGGTGGGCTTTATTCTTCTCGGATTTCTGAAAAACCCCTGGCTGATAGCCGCGGTTATTGTGGTAACGTCCGGTTTCGGACTGGCCCGGGGACCGCTTTTTATTAATTATCTGAATAAATTCATCTCATCCGATAAGCGGGCGATCATGCTCTCCATGGTGTCCATGCTGCGCACCCTGACCATTGTGATGGTCAATATCCTGGCTGGTCTGGCCGCGGATCATTCCATCACGCTGACCATGGTGGGCGTTGGGGTCGCGATCATTGTTCTGGTGACTGTTTCCAAAGTGAGAGAAGATCATTTGTTGGATTAGGGCCACCGAGCCTGTGACCA
>CAYVTN010000384.1:0-2959 GCA_964454395.1 uncultured bacterium
GACTCTGGATATTATCGAGAGCGACACCGGCCGGGTGGTGCGCAATCTTCAGGGCGAAGGGGCCTTGCCGGATCGGTTGATGTGGGATACCCGTGATAATCACGGCCATGTTGTGCCCAGCAACAAATCCTACAGTTATGTGCTCCGTTTGCAGGACGCCCTGGGGAATATTTGGCGCCAGGCCGAGCCCCTGCGCTCAACCGATGTTGAAGTGCTCAAGACCGGCCAGGACGGCACCACCGTTAAAATTGAACAAATATTGTTTGATTTTAACAAGGCCGAGTTAAAAACTGAAATGCATGAAAAGTTGCGCAAAACAGCGGACATTGTGAAGGCCTATGGGGAAGACAAAGTCAAACTGCTTATTGAAGGGCACACGGACGATGTGGGTTCGGAGCAGTTCAATCTCGATCTTTCCCAAAAACGGGCTCAGATGGTGATGCGCTATCTGGTGGAAGAAGAAGGCCTGCCATCCTCGGTGATTGTGATGAAAGGGTATGGCAAGAGCCAGCCTTTGACCAATAACAACGGCCCTTTATCGCGCACCCTGAACCGGCGGGTTGAAATTACCATTGTGCTGCCCAAAGAGAAGCCCTGATTTCAATACCTTCCCCTTGGCACTCCGGAAAACAGGGGGTGCTGCCGGTTCTTTGGTGGTTTTGCCGTTGTCCTCCAGGTGAGTGAATTAAAGCGTCCAGCCAGAGCAACTTTCCTGCAGCTTGCTGCCAAGGGCAGTAGCATTAAGCCGGGCATCATAACCTGCCGGGTAATTTAATCAGGCGCGCAGCAGGGCAACAAAGTGCTTGTCTGTTTCAGTCAGACTGATCAACAGCCGCTTGGTGGCCTCGCACCATTCCCGGAGCTGCGGCGGAAAATTTCTGCAATCCGAATGAACTTCCAAGGTAGCGCCTTTGGGCAAGGTTTGTAATTTAAGCGCGATTTTTAAAATAGGCTGGGGACAGCGTAGTCCTTTGCAATCCAATATATCATCAGCCATTACCTCTGCTCCTGTTCAATCATGTGCTGGCATTGTAAGCTGCGGTATATTTTTTGTCAATATTCTTTCCTCTACCAAAATCCACCGTCAAATTTCGAATCGGCTTTTGGACACAAAGGTATTCATGAAAAGCAGGCTCGCCTGAATATCAAAGTGCCCATGCGGATATAGGAGGCCCAAGGTGGGCTGCCAAATAAAAATCAGACGGTGGATTTAGGCTCTTGCTGCGAACCCTTCGGTGGATATCCTAACGCCATACGCCCAGCGGAACATTACCTCGACCGCTGATCCGGCCACCTGCACCAGTCGCGAGACACGTTGAACCATGTAACTTTTTCCAACCGGATTATATATATATTTATTTAATCATTATTAAGCTTTATGCAAATTTGACGATACTTGGTGAAATGAAAAAATTAAAAAAAATGAAAACAAGTGAATAAGCACGCAGAAAGAGCAAAGGAGGAAATGATGGGCACCTTGTTTTTAAGAATGTGCGTTTTGGCATTGGCCAACAAATACAAATTGAGAGGAGGACACGAAGTTGCATAAGGTAAAAATGATTATGATTTTTGTTGTGTTTTTATCAGCATTTTTTTCGCCTCTATTTGCGGAAAGCGTAACGGCGCCTGTATCCACACAAGATAAGGCCGCAACGGTTTCACAGGTTGTAAAAGCCCCGCCGCTGTTACCGGCTCTTAAAGTCAAAGGATTTCTGCAGACCTACTATAGCTGGTTGGAAAAATCGAGCCCCTACAGTAATTTTGAAATCCTGCGCGCCCGTATGACGTTGGATTCCAAGATAGAGGAAAAGGTAACCGGTAAAATCCAGGTGGATTTCGCCGCCACGTCGAACATCCTTTTGGATGCCTATCTCAACTACAAGCCCTTTCCCTTCCTGGGATTCAAAATGGGGCAATTTAAAATACCGTTCAGCCAGGAGCAAATCGACTCTTCTGCCGGGCTGCCTTTCTTCCATCGTACCAATGTCACGAGTAAACTCGCCTATAATTACGATATCGGCATCATGGCGGAAGGTCGGTTAATGCATAAAATGATTTATTACGGCCTGGCCGTTGTTAATGGAACCGGGCGCAATAAATCGGATAGTAACCAAAAAAAGGATGTTGTCGGGCGCGTTTTGGTTTCGCCCATGACGGCCGGAGGGGATACGCCGCTTAAAAATCTGTGTATCGGCGCATCCGTCCAGACCGGACGCCAGCCTGATGCAGGCGTGGATGATGAATTGCGCAACCGCTACGGCGCCTTGTTAAAATATAATTACGCCGGTTTTGGGCTTCAGGCAGAATATCTCTACCAGGAACTTGACCGGTCCACTTCTAAAAATATTGCATCCGGATGGTATGCGACGGTTACCTATCAGGTCATGTCCGATCTGATGGCTGCCATGCAGTTTGAAATGCTGGATCCTGACCGGGCGGTTGAAATGGACGGCAACCAGGCCGGAAGCATCGGATTGGATTACATGCTGGACAAAATCAAATTCCAGGTTACTTACCGTTTAAAAAAGCATGAAACGGATGTTAATCCGGCCAAAGAGTATTACTTTTTAACTCAGATTAAATATTGATATTAACAGGCTGCTGGGAAACCCGGATGGACCTGATGCCAGGCCATCCTTATAAGGGTTTTTCAGCAGCCTGTTAAAATAACAGAAAAGTTTATGCCTACTTGCAGCAAGAGATGCCGGCTTGTTTTCCCGCTTTTTTGTTTGGCTCTTCCGGGTTTGGTGTGGGTGAAAATGCATGGTGAAAGCCGGAAGCGCCATGACCATCTACCTTATCCTGCATCAGCGATCGACCATCAACCGGGCCATTAGGCCTACAATTGTCAGAAATAACTTGAAAAAAGTAATAAAAAGATATAAATATGATACGCTTTGCATCTACGGGGTGTAGCGCAGTGGCTAGCGCACCTGCTTTGGGAGCAGGGGGCCGAAGG
>CAYVTN010000385.1:0-2950 GCA_964454395.1 uncultured bacterium
TTTTTTGGCGATTTTTTTAACCACACCGGTCACATCGTTTTCCACATTTTCCAGGAGCGTCTTTTGCTTCTTAACAATGGCTTGCTGTTCGTCACGGTATTTATCCAGAAAAGCCTGCTGATCCGTTTTCACTTGCGCCTCAAGCTTGCTATATTTCTTCTTCGATAAAATGCCTTTTTGAACTTCCAGGTCATTCTTGCGTTTGGCCAGGCTTTTTTGTTCCTTTTCCAATTTCACCCTGGTGTCTTCGACTTCCTTTTCCAGACGTTCGGAAGCATCTTTGTATTTGCCATACTCCTTCACCACTTTGCTGATGTCAAGCACGGCTATCTTGGCGGCCATGGCTGTGGACGTAAAAGCCACCAATAAAAAAATTGCCATTACACTAAACCATAAACTTTTCTTCATCGCTCCATTCCCCTTTCCGTTTGTGTTTGGATTTGCGTTCAACTTTCCCAGGTCCCGTGCCGGGAACACTTGGCACCATTGTCTGCGGGCTCGAACTCCCGCATCAGAAGATATTGCCAATGCTGAAATGATAGACCAATCCCGGCGACGTGCCGGGTAATGGATCCAAAGGATAGCCGAAATCAAAACGAATCAAAATAACCGTACCGGGGATGGTGAGCCGCACGCCGGTGCCCACGCCCTTGCGCAAGGAAGGATCCTCCACGAAATCATCCCCTTCCGAATTCCTGAAATTGGACCATACATTACCGGCATCAAAAAAGGCCACGCCTTTCAGGGGACCGATGATGGGATAGTGCAGCTCCACATTGGTGACCAGTTTTAACTGTCCGCCATTGCGTTTGGGATCACCCTGAAGCGAGCCGTCACTATAACCGCGGACGGAATCCGTGCCGCCGATGCGGTAGAGCTCGCTGACCGGCACATTGGCATTGCTGCCCACGCCGTAGTCAAAACCGTTGATATAACCGACCTCGCCGTGCAGGGCCAATACCAGTTTCCAGATCAACGGTATATAGTAACTGGTATCAAACCCATATTTAAGGAAGTTGGTGTCTCCGCCCAGCACCCCGCCGGCAAATTCCACGGACAGCCGGTGATACATGCCGTAATTGGGATCAAAGATATTATCCCTGGAATCATAGACCAGCGTCGGGGTCAGGGAACTAGTGTCCGTGCGGCCTTCATCGACCAACAAATCAGTGGTGGTGATATCAGTGTACTCGTTGCTTTCCAGTTTGTAGGTCAAATAACCCTTCCATACATCGGAAAAACGCCGGCCAAAACGGATGTCCCCGCCTTGGGAAAGCAAATTGTAACCCTGACCATTGTAGCCGTTTACCTTATTAATATTCCAGACATCCACGCCAAAAGAAACGGGCGCATCGAAAAGCCATGGTTCGGTAAAGGACATTTGCCAGCTTTGACGCAGGCTGCCCAGTTCCCATTGCAGGCTGACCGACTGACCGTTGCCAAACAAATTGGCTTGTGTCAATTGGAGGTAGCCCATGAGCTGATCCACTGAAGAATAGCCGGCGCCCAGGCTGATGGTGCCGGTTTGGCGTTCCTCCACTTCAAAGACCAGAACTTGTTCGGAAGGGGTGGAGCCCGGTTCCGTGCTGATGCGCACGTCCTGAAAGAAGCCCAGATTCATGATATTTTCCTGGGCCTTCTGGATTTTGCGGGAATCAAAGGGTTCGCCGTCTTCGATATTGATTTCCCGGCGGATCACCTTGTCCTTGGTAAGGGTATTGCCGCGGATTAGGATCCGCTCCACCCGGGCAATGGTGCCTTCGCGGATAATGATATTGGCCGTCACCAGTCCGGCTTCATCATTATAATCCAGCTCCGGCGAAACATCGGCGAAGATGTAGCCTTTTTCCGAATAAGCAGACCGGATTTTTTGCATGTCTTTTTCAAAGGTTAGGCGGTCCAAAATGTCGCCCTTTTTCAGATCCATTCTTCCCAACAGTTCTTCTTCGGAAAAAATAATATTGCCTTTGATATTAATGGCCGCGATTTTGTATTGGATTCCTTCTTCCATATCCAGATGAATGGTCATCTCTTTCTTGCCGGGATCCACCTGCACCGCTTTTTTCACCAATTCTTCCTTGTGGCTGTCAATGTCCATCAAGCCCACGCCAAAGATCTTGGCTTTCAAATAGCCTTCACGGCCGTAACCATAGAGAACCTTTTTTAAATCAGTGATAAAGGTCTCTTCCTTAAAAGTGCCGCCCACAAACCAGCCTGCTTCCTTGGTTTCCATGAAGCCCTTGATCTTCCCTTCGGAAAAAGCCTTGTTCCCGGAAACGGTAATCTTGGTAACCTTGACCTTCATCCCTTCTTCAATATTAAAAGTAAGGTTCACTTTATCATTGGCCAGGGTCTGAACCACCGGTGTGACAACGACCTGATAGAATTCCTTTTCCCGGTAGTAATCAGCACATTTTTCGGCAAGTTGTTCCGCTTGGAATTTATCGTAAGGCAGGCCCGGTTTAATATCCAGTTTTTTCTCCAACTCCTTGGAGTTTATGGATTTGTTGCCGGTAAATTGAACGCTGCTGATGATGGGCTTTTCTTTAACCGTAAAAACCAGGCGCACTTTTCCGTTGCTTAGGGGCACCAGTGAGGCCCGGACATCTTCAAACTTCCCCGTATTCCACAAGGCCTTTAAATCCTTGTCCACCACCATATTGACATCAGTGTAAATATCACCCGGTTTCACTTCCAGCCAGGAAAGGATTTCATCGCCGGACGTCAGCACATTGCCTTCGACGGTAATCTCCGAGATAACTTTATCTTTGAGTGTGCGCGCCGGAAGCAGCGCGGATAATGAGAAAAGAGAAACTATCAAACAGGCCAATCCCACCAAGCAACGGCTTTTACTCACCAGATCCTCCAGGGTTTAAAAAATTTGCAAAATTCTAACAAAAGGTAATAAGACCGTCAACCATACAATTGAGCAGATCGGAAGAGCGTCGTG
>CAYVTN010000386.1:0-2949 GCA_964454395.1 uncultured bacterium
TACCAGGCTTTGGCAAAGGTTGGCCGGTAAATAGAGGGCATAACTGGCGGCTCGGGCTGGCTGCCCCTGGTGATGCGTTGATGGCAAATCGACCCAACAACGGCCGCGCATTAATAAAAATAAATACTGCACCCAATTGACCTGTCTATCCAGAGCACGAATCTCCACGGTTTTACCATCATCTCCTTGGTGGCGAAGTAAATCATTGAGATTAAATTGATAAACCGGTAAATACTTCAGGATATGTGATCCTACCGTATGTTGTAATTTAGTGTTGGCCGGTTTTGCTGTTGCTTGATTACTTAACTTCTTGATCAGACCTAAAAATAATAATAACACCACTCGCAATCCGGGCATATGATCCAATAACGCAATCCGATCAGCCACAACTATTTTATTTTTTGCTAATTGCATCGTATTCAGATTAACCGTGGCAATGGTTTGAGAAAAATCGGCAAGTTCCATTGCTTGGTTAAACTCACTCAAATCATGAGTATAATGTACCCCGGCAGCTAATAAGCCCAATCCGATCACCCACCACCACATGAGACCAAAAACTGAGATGGACCAGGCTAAGCTTATGTAAGGCAGAAAAGCCGCCAGTTGCTTGGCAAGATCACCAAATAAAGGCGCTGGTCCTCGGATTAAGTTTGCACGCCAGTTTAATAATTGATGGGCAACGGTAAAAGCAATTAATGCCAAGGCATACCACCCCGGGTACCCCGCCACGCCTGCCATCACGCCGGTTAGCAACAGCATAGGCAGTTCCCATTTCAGCCCTTGCTGCCCTGCGGTGACAGCGCCCGCACGATCCCAGGGATGCCAAAAAAGATGCCAGAAATACGCAATGCTATTGGGCGTTGAAGATGAATTTTCATTTATTTTTATAATGTTATCGACCATCTTACTTATCTTTGTTTTAAAGTTCTCTTGTTGTCCTGGCTGAATATTTTTGCTTACGATTCGCTGTGCTTGGCTTTCAGAAGTCACAGGCCGAACCATTATATCCTCGGCGATCGGTTCTTCGTGCGGACTTTTCGTAGCAAGGCGGTGTACCACAAACCCCAGTGGTTGGTTTCCTTTCCCTGAGATCATAACCGCCGTGGCTTGATCTGCCGTAGCAATTACCTTTGCCCCGGCGATACCGTGCTGACGGCAATAGGCGTCAATGCTAGCCGGAATATGTCGGAATTTTTCCAGAAATACCGCCAGCAGCGTGCTGCCCAACGCCACCCAGTGCTGAAAGGCCACGCTATCCCAGCCTGTGGGCACGGCAAAGAGGGTCTGGTTCTTGGCCAGCAGCTTTTCCAACGGCGTCTCGCGGTTGCGCAGCAGGGTAAAATAGGGATTCGCCACGTCTTGCCTGGTCAGCCGGGGCTTGATGGCCACGTAACTAAAGCCGCGCCGGTCCAACTGTTGCAAAATCTTGTCCGTATGAAACCCGCCGGTCGTGATCAGCGCGAGCTTCTCGCCTTGGGCTTCCATCTTGGCGCTGATCACATCCACAAAGGCCCGGCTGCGGCTATCGGCCAGTTGATAAAACTTCTCCACCTGGCCCAGGAAGCCATCCAAGGCATAGACGTCAGGATCAATCAGCGGTCCGGCCGCGCTTTTCGCCTGGATGAAATTCACGACGGCCTTCACGGTGTAGTTCTGGCGGTGCGTCCGGAATGTTTGCAGCTCTTCCTGCGTGGCAGAAATATTCAGAAGCTTCTCCATGATTGTCAGCCGCTGCTCCATGGCGTCCAACGCCCGCTGCGAATCCGTGCGGTGCAAACGCGTGCGGACCGCCTGCTCCAATTGGTCCACTTCCGCAAACAACCCCTCGGCATCGACCTGTCCGGAAAAAGAATGCTGCCGCAAACTCAGATAGCGCTCCAGATTGGGATACGCCTGTGTTCCAATGCCCGCTTGCATTGCGGCTGAATGCAAATAGGTGGCATGGCGCAAGGTATTGATTGCCCCTTGCCGGTATTTTGAACATTCCCTGTCAAACTGCTGCAGCGCTTGATCGTAGATGGCCGGCTTTAATTGATTCAATTGTTCCCGCAGGTCATAAAGGTATCCCTGACATTCGGAGTTTAGAAAGCTCCTCACCTGCTTGAGGCTGGCGTCATACAAGGTTGCCTGCTCAATGCCCTGCAGATCAATCGGCTTGTCGCCCAGGGCGGAATAATATTCCGCGCCCGTAATCCGTCCCTGCCGGAGCAGGTTGTCCCCCACCATTTCACGGATTTTCGTGACAGGGAAATCACGCAAGGCGCTCGTATCCACCTTGGAAACCGCGCCTTCCTCGCCCACCAATTTTAATTTGTACTCCCGGGCAAGCTTGCCGATGATCTTTGCGATATTTTTTTGAATTTCATAATTGCAATGCAGATCCTGGACGCAAATCACGGTTTTTTCATTGCCCTCATGTTCCCGGATGATGGTGCCCAAAGGTTGCGGAATTTTCAGCGGCCGGGCGAAATGTGAGAGGTGAAAACCCGGGGCAGGCAGGGGCTGGGCCTGCATTTCAAAGGCCCAGTTTAAATCAGGTAATAGAAAGGCTATGATCACGAGTATAGCACCGACTTTTATGCCGCGCCACCGGATGAAATGATGAAAAAACGGCCTCGTATTATTCATAGTTATCTCGGTCCTTCACAGATTAATATTGAATAGTATATCCAGCAGAGCCGCTGATTGAATTTTTTTAATGATGAAAATGATTTTTTATTTTTTTTACCGTAAAAGAGTTTCATTTTAGCGGTTTTGAGGTGCAGGAATATTTTGGGTTTCTCAACCCACTTCCAAAAATAAGCTTGAATTTTGTACCAAGCAACTTGAAAGTGCCCACATTTGTGGGCAAGGTACCGCTTTTTTCCAAGAATCCGTAAAAGGGGACGGTCTTGCTTAATTACTTATTGACATCATGAAGAGGTGATAGTAGTCTAAGCCTATGCCTCG
>CAYVTN010000387.1:0-2947 GCA_964454395.1 uncultured bacterium
CTTTTTTGGGAGCGCGGCTTAAAACGGTTCGTGAAATCATTTCTTTTAGCTTGACTTTTTTGAAGGAATCAAGCAAGTTATTAGCCTTTCAATACTGACCCGGGCCTTAACGGCCATCCTCCGTCACCCTGGTTGGTTGTGATCAATGTCATTGCGAGGAATTAACCAGGTATGTTTTTCAAAAAAGTCCGGAGCTGGACGCGGCGGCGGTTGCCCATTAAAATAACGGCGATAGTTCTAATTATTCTTGGCTTTGTTTTTTGGCCCAACATCAAGGAAAATATGGCCAGTTTAATCTCCGGCGCTGCCGGTATGGCCCCGGCACCCGGTATCACCACCAAGGACACCGTACCCGATTATCTCAGCATAAATCATTTTATTGACCATGCCCCCACCCTCCTGCCCAAAAACCTGATCAAGGCCATTGCCTGGTGTGAAAGCCAGTGGAAACATTATAACGGCCAGGGTGAGCCCTTGATGGGCATCAACCTGGTTAACGGACCTTGGGGAAACGATTATTCCTATGACTGGGGACTCATGCAGATCAATGACGGCACGGTTTGCCTTGATCCCCGGGTCTGGGATTTTCATAAAATCAAAAATGATCAGGAATACAACATCCTGGCAGGCATTGCCGTGCTGGAACAAAAGAAGGATTATATCGAGTTTTTAAAACACCGGCCCAACTGGGGACAAGTCGTCAGACGTTATCACCTGGAAGGCCGCGATGAGATGGATATTTTGATCAAGGCTTACAACGGCTTTCAACCCTCATGGGCTTATGTCAACCATGTCCGGACCTTAATGAGGGAGCGTCCCTGGGAAAAAATGATGGCTGCCCAGTTGGATCATACCTATCCCGGCAGCCATACTGAGTTTGGGGGCATTTTACCGACGGTGGGACCCGCCTTGCTACCGGAAGCCGATCAGAAGCCGAGCCGGATCCTGTTGGAAGTGATGCCCCGCCATTGTCGTCCCTTTTATGCCTTATCCACCACCAGCCGGGATAAACACTAAGCCCTGCTGGCCGGTTTCCTCCGCCTTCAATTTCATTATCTTGACAAAAACAGGCGGACAAGTTATCGTTTGCTCCCTTAAAAAATACCCCGGGATGTGAGGCTATGGTGAACCAGACTTTTATTGATCAACTTCAATCGGAATTGGCCGTCAGGCCGGACCAAATTAAAGCCACCCTTATGCTGCTGAATGAAGGCGGCACGGTGCCTTTTATCGCCCGCTACCGCAAGGAAGCCACCGGCGGACTTGATGAAGTGACCATTACGGCCGTGCGCGACCGCTTTCAGCAGCTGGTGGACCTGGAGAAACGGCGGGAAGCTGTTTTGAAATCCATTGCCGACCAAAAGCTGCTGACACCGGCTTTGGAGGAGAAAATCAACCAGGCCGCCACCATGGCCGCGCTGGAGGACCTGTACCTGCCTTATAAGCCCAAACGCAAAACCAGGGCCAGTGTGGCCAAGGCCAAAGGCCTGGAACCATTGGCCCGGGCACTGTTGCTGCAAGGTGACCAGGAACCGGAACAACTGGCCGCAGCCTATGTCGATCCCGGCAAGGAGGTGGCGTCAACAGCCGAAGCCCTGGCCGGGGCCAGGGACATTATTGCCGAGATGATCAACGAGAATGCCGATATCCGCAGTGCATGCCGTCGTTTGTTCATGGAGGAAGGCCGCCTGCATGCCCACGTGATCAAGGGCAAAGAGGAAGAGGGCATTAAGTTTAAGGACTACTTTGAATGGGAAGAGCCGCTGGCCAAAATGCCTTCCCACCGTTTCCTGGCCATCCGCAGAGGGCGGGATGAAGGGGTGTTGATGGTTAAAATTACGGGCGTGGAAGAAGCCGCCCTGGCCATGATGGCTGATGCGGTGATCACCAGTCCCAACAGTCCTGCTGCCGGGGAAGTGCAAAAAGCCCTGGAAGACGGTTATCACCGCCTGCTGGCGCTTTCCTTGCAGGTGGAAACCATGATCGAATACAAGAAAAAAGCCGATGCCCAGGCCATCCAGGTGTTTGCCAGCAATCTCAGGGCATTGCTGTTGGCCTCTCCCCTGGGGGCCAAACGGGTTCTCGCCATTGACCCCGGTTTCCGAACGGGATGCAAGCTGGCCTGCCTGGATGCGCAGGGACAGTTGCAGTTTCACGGCACCATTTTTCCCACCTTGGGCAGGGTTCAGCAGGCCGAGGCGGCCAAGGTTGTCAGGGCCCTGATCGACAAATATGAAATTGAATTCATTGCCCTGGGCAACGGCACGGCCAGCCGGGAAACAGAAGTATTTTTAAGGGACCTGGAAGTGAGCCAGCCCATTGTCATGGTCAATGAGAGCGGAGCTTCCATTTATTCCGCTTCCGAGGTGGCCAGGCAGGAAATGCCGGATAAAGACATCACTGTCCGAGGCGCCGTCTCCATCGGAAGGAGGCTCATGGATCCCCTGGCCGAACTGGTCAAGATCGATCCCAAATCCATTGGGGTGGGGCAATACCAGCACGATGTGGACCAGAAGGCCTTGAAGCAAAATCTGGATGACGTGGTGTTCAGCTGTGTGAACAGCGTGGGCGTGGAAGTCAACACGGCCAGCAAACAACTCCTGACCTATGTGTCCGGTCTGGGCCCCAAGCTGGCGGAAAATGTGATGGCCTACCGCCAGGCCAAGGGGCCTTTTCAATCGCGGCAGGAATTAAAACAGGTGCCCCTGCTGGGTGAAAAAGCTTTTGAACAAGCCGCAGGGTTTCTGAGAATTGCCGGGGCAATTAATCCTCTGGATAAAACCGCCGTTCATCCCGAACGTTATGCCCTGGTGGAAAAAATGGCCCTTGATCTGGGCTGCGAGGTTGGCGCCCTGATCGCCGATAAAACAGTGCGCGCCAAAATCAATTTGCAGGCCTATGTTTCCCGGGACGTAGGGCTGCCCACCCTTACCGATATTATGGCGGA
>CAYVTN010000388.1:0-2944 GCA_964454395.1 uncultured bacterium
CGAAGCGCGAGGTCAACAAAGTCCCAATGCCCACCACCAGCACTACAAAAAGCACGGCCTGAACCGTAATTCTAACCAGCCCCATGGCCGAGAATTCACCTTGGGTTATACCTGAGACCATGGCCAGCACAATCATGCCCATCACGTCATCAATAACCGCGGCGCCCAGAATAATACGGCTTTCCTTGCTCTGCAGAAATTTCAAATCCGCAAGAACTCTGGCGGTAATCCCCACAGAAGTGGCCACCATGGCTGCCCCTAAAAACAACGCTACTTTGAAATCATGGTGCAAGGCAGTCAAATAAGCGTAGCCGGCCACAAAAGGCAAAATCACGCCCAACAGCGCAACCCAGAAGGAGTTTTTCCCTACCTTCAACATTTCAGAAAGTTTGGTCTCCAAGCCGACTTGGAAAAGCAGAAAAATGACGGCTAATTCGGCAATCATCGCCACAATGGCATTTTCGTGTACCAGACCGAGGGCATGCGGCCCAATCAGCATGCCGATTAAGAGTTCACCCACCACTGCAGGTTGCTGGATTCTTTCAAAAAGCTCACCCACGATTTTGGCTGCGAGAATAATGATGAACAAGGTGATCAGTGTTTGCACCAAGTCTTCCATTGTGACTCCTTATTCCATTAACACGTCATCCGCTTTGGCTATTTTAACTGGTTTTGTCATTAGTGCAGGTGGTGATCAAGAAGACTTATACGGACATGCCCGGCGCCTTTATTCGGGATGCATTTTTCTTCAACCACTCGATATATCGATAAACTTCCGCACGGTTTTTAAGCATGTAACCGGCTTTGGAACGTTCCACACGGGCAGTACCGCCGACTACTATGCCGATGCCTTCCTTCCCCATCATTGCAAAAATGTCCTCGTCCAAATCATCAGTGCCAATATACATGACCAAAGGCCGGCGCCTGGGCGAGGCAAATTTATTCCATATAAACATCACGGCACGGTTTTTCCCCCAGCCGATTCTGGGACGTAATACCAATTCATGGCGCGTTTCCAGCAGCGTGAAATCATCCATGACGGCAGTCCAAACCTGCTCGGTAAGGATCCTGGCTTTTCGTTGCACCGAGGCCCTGGCATTGGCCATATTTAATGCCAGGGAATAATGGCGATTGTCCAGGACCACTCCCGGCAACGCTTTGAGCGTGTTTTCCAAATCACGCACCAGCGGTTCCAAGACGCGCCGCGCTTTTTTGGCTTCTCCATGCACCACGTTGAGATCAGGGCCGGAAATTTCCAACCCGTTATTGCCTATCAGGTAAATGCCGCTAAAACCGATAAGACGTTTTAATTCGGTCATGGCCAGATTGCTGGTAAACACCAAACTGATGGTGGTTTTTTCCGAAATTTCGCGAAAAAATTCACGTTCTTCATCATTAAGAGGCGTGGGTAATCCTTTGGAGGCCGCGGGCATAAGAATATCATCAAAATCAATGAATAATAACAGACGCGTGGCTGCTTCAAGCCGGTGTTCAAGTGTTTCCAGCGTCGATTTCTGGAGAAGTGCCTTCATTCCAATCCTCTTTCTTGGCCAAGTACCTATAAAATAACATATTGCTCCGCCGAGTTAAAACATATTTTTGGCCAACCACTGGGCGAAGAAAATATCGCGAATCACGTATTCATCGCCGCGCCGTTCCAATATGTGCTTGGCCAATAAGCGGCGCAGCGATTTTTGTACGGTGGAAAAACTGCCCAACCCAAACCGGCCCACAAAATCCTGACTGAATATTTTCTGCCCGCCTCCCTGGGCTACAGCCAACAACAGGCTTTTTTGATGCAGGGACAAATCCTGCCACAAGTAGGCGTAATATTCACAGTTTATTTCCAGCGTTTCATCGACGGCCCGGACCACACTTTTACTGGAAATGACCTTACCGCCATACCATTGATCCCAAAGGCGGCTGCAAATCATCTGGGTGAAATGAGGATGGCTCCCGGTCATGGCCAGGATTTCATCGATCACGTCCTCGTTGATTCTGAAACCGGTATTTTCAAAGCGGGTTTTGATATAGCCTTTAAAATACCGCTCTTCTATATTTTCGAGGGTAATTTGGACAAAATCATTTTTGCCGGCCGGTCCTTCCTGGGATTGATTCAAACTCAGATATAGATAACCAACATTATCATGGCGCTTGGCGGCTTCGAATAAATATTTTCTGAATTTATCCGAATGATTACCGCCTTCCGAAATTTCATCAATACAAACGATGCAGGGTTTCATTTTATAAACTGCTGTTTGCTGGCCTAATTCCATGACGGTCATGGCAATCGTTTCATAATCGCTGTCTTCATTGAGGTCAAGGATTAATTCATCGCTGCCTTCAATCTTTAATTTTAAGTGTTCTTTCAAGTTGGCGTCAAGGCCGTCTATAAATGCCCGCAAATCCTTGGTTTGCCGGAAACCGGAACGCAGCAATTCGCTTAAATAGATTTCTACAAAGCGCATGGGTGAATAACCACGTTCAAGATCAAGATAAAGGGTTATAAATCCTCTTTTTTCAATTTCGGAAAGCACTTTTTTAGCGATGCTGGTCTTGCCATGCTGACGGGGACCGTAAACGATCACATTGTGCCCTTGGGTTAATTCGGAAATCATCAATTCCCGTTCCCGATAGCGACCCGCAAAAAAATCACCAGTTACTGCCTCGCCAAATTTGAAAGGGTTTCTGGTCACGATTGTCTCCTATTATCCTTATCGGTATATATTATGCTTAGAAGTGTAATATTCGCCACCTTGAAAGTCAAGCGGTAATCGTATAAAAAACCGAATAAAAAAGTAACGACTCAGGTCATTTCGGACATATTGAGCGTCAATAGCGTACCTTGGGCCAATTTGCCCCGACTGGTAATAGATCATACGAAGGGGACGCCTTCCGCAGCCCCTACCGGTATGGATATTATGTAAAAGGGACGCTGCACGCA
>CAYVTN010000389.1:0-2940 GCA_964454395.1 uncultured bacterium
GGCATTTCTGATTTTTCCTTTATACTTTATTCCGATTTCCTGATTTTCTTTAAATCGTTCAGGCCCGGCGGTCTCGTATTGATGAATATATCTGTACGCACCGCCCATACCCAAAGCTTCAGGAACTCCCACGGGTTCGGAATGATCATCCTCGCTATAGCGGCCTATCTCACAGAGTTTGAAGTGCTCTTGCGCGTGCCAGGCCTGATAAAAACCGCTTAAAACCAGCAGGTCATGCTCCAATATCCCGGCAGCAATGCCCTCTTCGTGGTGGGCTGCCGTAGCCGCAGCCAGAAATCTTCTGGCGATAACCTCAATGGCATCCCGGCGCTCTTCTCCGCTCTTGGCGGCCAGCAATTGGGCCATACCCTGGGTTATGCCGCCATGCTCACCCCAGCCGTCAGCAAAGATTTTTGTATGGGCAAAATGCGGTTCAACATTGCGCCCTAAATAATCCCATATCTTTTGATCCACCGGTAAAAATTCAGGCATCACAGCATTGGCCGGCATAAGCAGCACAGCTTCATTGGCAGGATGCCGGAAAGCGCGGATAAACTTTGGCAGCATGGCTGTGATGGCACGGCCGTCAGGAGTGGTCAAGGGATGTTGCTCCAAACCGGCATATTGGTAGGCAACATTAAACCCATAAATGTTTTCGCCCACATTGACTTGAGCCTTCTTCTGCTGTTGGGTCATTTGTTCCAGCATGGCTTTTAATTGCAGGCTGTGGGTGGCGTCCAGGCCAATCGTCCGGGCCGCGGTGTTTTTGGTTTGCAGGACTTCCCTGACAAAGCGTACCACTTCTTGCTTTGACGATGATAATGACCTTGTGTCAATGGTATCCAGCAATTGTTGCAGGGTTGTATAGGCATCGGACTTCGGCTCCAACAACAATTCAAAGGTATCCACATGCCCTTGGGCGGCAAGTTCGGCTGTTTTTTCAGTTCCCGGCACTTCCAGCGGATGTGCGGCCATGGCCTCAGGTGTTGCCAGCAGGGTCAATTGCATATTTTCAATGATCAACTTCTGTTGTAAAGGATCAGCATTTTCCAGTGCCTTCTGAAGGCTTGTAATCATTAAGCGCAGTTGAACATCAGGTAGTGCCTTGATTTCTGCTTCGGTCATAGCGGCCATTTTATAGGCAACCCAGGCTTTGCCCAAATCATCCTGGGCCCTTCGATGAACCTCATCCGCCAAATGATCCAGAGTTAAGGCCGAATACATGTCAATACCCAACACCTGGTTAAGCAAGGCAATTAAAATCGTGGGGGAGGCGGCATAGGTTTTTCCTGTGCCTGTCTGCTGCCAGACTTCAACCGGGTCCTGCCATCCTTCCCGGACAGCCATGGCTTGGGCGGCGGCCTGCTTCTCTTGAACAGTGGTCCATACCCCTTCCTCACCATAAAGGGTGTTTAAATCCATGGCGTCCAGGCGGGCCTGATTTTTCAGATAATGCCGCCATTCCCGGAAAGCACTCCTCAGGCCGGAAGTGACTTGCCACTGATTTAAAGTGGAAAAAGCCTTGCCCAAAACCTGGCGGGCATAAAACCATCCGGGAACTCTGAGGATTAATTTTGGATGCATCTTATCTTCCTTGTTCTCTTCCGCATAAAAACCAAAACCAGACCACCAGGGCCCCTTTTCCACCATCAAGTCCCGCCAGTTAAAATCTCTCCCAAATACATTATCGATACCGCCTTCCGGAGCCTCCTGGGCCGGCTTTCCATAAACAGCACGGCTTAACAGGTCGCTGAATACGGTTTCACCCATGATAGGCGTATTGGGCGCATGAGAGAGATGTAAAAAGTCTTTCATGAGCATTCGTGTTCTTGCCGTGGGTGCCCCCGCCAGAGTTGTTGACCACATGTTTCCGGCAAATTCCGTGATCATCCATCCCAGGAACAATGCCAGCGCTGTATAGGCCGGGGATAGATGTAGTAAGTAAACGAAAACCAGCAAGCCCATATTCACCCAGGCAAGTTGATTGGCCTTGTCCTGGCGCTGTAAATACAGCTTGGCACTGACCGTACTCCGCCCGCGCAACTTGTGCAGGGCCGCATAAATGCCTGCAAACCGTCCAATCTCGGGCAGCCCATATATAATGAATATGGTCAGCACGGCACTCATCGATACATTAAACTGGCCGGTAAGAATGGCGCTTACAATCGCCGTGCCGCCCAACAGTAGGGCCAAGGGCCAGCGGTTGAAAATAAAGGACAGGTAGCGTTGATAAGTCACGGCATCAATGCCAAACCGTTTCATGGCCCAGGATTCATAGGTTGATACCGTGCCGGTGGGGTTGTCGGCGGCCGAATTTTGCGGAATGAAAGATTGTGGGTTGCTTTCATATTCCTTATAATCAGGTGCCTTATTTAAAACATCGGCCAGTTGCTTGGCACTGTTATTAAACTCAGGTCGGCCAAACCGGCCAACCGCAGCTGCAAATAACCGCCGCAAGGTGACTCTGTGTGTATTTTCTGCCAGTTTTGCAATTTGATTAATCACGGATTGTGGTATGGGATCTGAAACCAAGCCTTTTCCAGGAACCATATCATCATCACTAAAACCTTGTTTCATAAATTGCGCTCTAACTTCCGTGACTGCTTTAAAGGCATCTGCAATCGAATTTATTGGAAAAGTTACGCTTATATTAATTTTTTTTGCTTTAACAGCCCCTAAAGAAACATGCGGCATCTTACCACTAATAAATAAACTTCGATTTGCTCTGAATCGATCATAATCAGGAGCATCATACAATATAATTCCCAGATGATAGCTAATTCCATAAACCCCCATAACCATCTCTGCAACCAGCTGTTTCAACTTGTCCAAATCACTGGCATTTTCGGGAGCCAATTTTGCAATTGCATCAATCAGGGCTTCCGGTATTTCAGACAGAACTTTGGGGCGATTATTCAAGTCCCAGGCTGGAATTTTCTC
>CAYVTN010000390.1:0-700 GCA_964454395.1 uncultured bacterium
GTAATACAGGCTGTAGCAGCCATTGGCCACCAGCCCCCAAATGGCGTTTAGGAGGATCACCACCAGAAACACCCATGCCCCGTGTCCTGCACCCCACCAGCCCCAGCCATGACGGGGGTAGTAAACCAAAAGCACATAGGCACTGGGGACCAACCCCACTATAAAACCCATGATAAACCCTTTGGCCCGTAAGAGCGGTACCAGCATCACCAACAGAAGACCCCACAACGATCCGGTCAGCAACCGGCGGGCCAGATAAGGCCAGTTCAAATGGATGACGCCCATATTGACGGCCAGCCAGTGGAAAAAGCCGGTTTGAAAACCGGCCCACGCGGCCAGGGCATAAAACAGGCCGCCCACGGCTCCGGCAAAATAAGCCATTGCTAAACGTTTGAGAAGTTCACGCATGATAGGTCCTCTGCGCCTCGCAGAGTGAAGTTGTGAAAATCGAGAATTGATCCCGTCAACTACTGCGGGACAAGCAATCGACCGAGTCGAAAATTGTTTTACTCAACTTTCGATTTTCCATTTTCCACTCTCTGCGCCCCGTCTGCGGCGAGGCGCTGGTGGGCCCTGCTGGATTCGAACCGGCAACCAACGGATTATGAGTCCGCTGCTCTAACCGTTGAGCTAAGGGCCCGGGTGTTTGTCTTCTTTCCGGAATCGAAGAGGTTAAACTTTTTTTCAAACAGAGGTAGGG
>CAYVTN010000390.1:710-2938 GCA_964454395.1 uncultured bacterium
TAACCGTTGAGCTAAGGGCCCAAAATTTTGCATCGCAAAATTTTCGAGCAATCGAGAATTGGAAATGAATTTTCGATTGCGGTCAATTCTCGATTGCTCGATTTTCACGCCTTGCGCCTTTTAATCCAAATAACCCTTCAATTTTCTGCTACGCGAAGGATGGCGCAGTTTTCTCAGGGCCTTGGCTTCGATTTGCCTTACCCGTTCACGGGTCACGTTAAAGATATTGCCCACTTCTTCCAGGGTGTGGGGATAACCGTCGCCGATGCCGAAACGCAACCGGAGCACTTCGGCTTCCCGGTCTTTCAGGGTATGCAGAATCTTGCCGATTTGTTCCTGCAGCAGAAGAAAAGCCGCCGCGTTGGCCGGAGAAACGACATCCTTGTCTTCCAAAAAGTCGCCCAAGTGGGAATCCTTTTCCTCGCCGATCGGTGTTTCCAAAGAGATGGGCTGCTGGGCGATCTTCAAAATCCCTCTCACCTTTTCCACCGGCATCTCCATGCGTTTGGCGATTTCCTCCGGCATGGGTTCACGGCCCTGCATTTGCACCAAATCGCGGGACACTTTGATCAGCTTGTTGATGGTCTCGATCATGTGCACCGGAATGCGGATGGTGCGGGCCTGATCCGCAATGGCCCTGGTGATGGCCTGTCGAATCCACCAGGTGGCATAGGTGGAAAATTTGTAACCCCGCTGGTATTCAAACCGTTCCACCGCCCGCATCAGTCCGATGTTGCCTTCCTGGATCAGATCAAGAAACTGCAACCCGCGGTTGGTGTATTTTTTGGCGATTGACACCACCAGACGTAAATTCGCTTCCACCAATTCCATACGCGCCTTGTAGGCTGCGGCTTCGCCTTCCTCAATTTCCCTGGCCACGGCGATTAGATCAATGGCATGCATCTCCGCCGTCTGCTCCAACTTCTGTAATTGTTTTTGCAATTCCAGATAAGCGCTGATTAATTGATCCCAATCCTCGGCCTTAACCTTGGTGTCCCGCTCCAGTTTCTTTTTGTCTTTCGGGGACCCTTTCAGAATTTTCTGGATCTGTTTGACTTCATCCGGCTGGATGCGGCGTTTCTGCAGCAGCCGGTCCATGTCACGCTTGGTTGTCTTGACACGGTCCACAAACTCCTTGATTTTTCCGATCAGTTCGGCCATTTCGTCCTGATTCAGGTTCACGTTTTTCAACGCCCGGAAGCGCTTGGCCTGTGCCTGCACCTGCTGTTTTTCCAGCGCCTCTTTGCCGTTGGCCGTCTTGAGACTTTTGAGCTTGTCATCGATTTTTTTGGCCTTGCCGGCCCATTCCAGGGCGCTTTTGAGCTCCCGTTTGACCTTATTGTTCATGTTTTTTTCAACCGCCGGCGGCACTTCCCCTTCCAGGGTGTGCTTAACAATCTGAACGGCCGAAACTTTCTCATGAACCACCTTGTCATAAAGCAATTGGATTTCATTCATGGTAACCGGCGCTTCCAGCACCGCCTTCTCCACGCGGTGCTCTTGTTCCTCGATTTTTTTGGCCAGTCGTACTTCCTGTTCTCTGGTCAGTAGAGGCACCCGTCCCATCTCATGCAGATACATGCGCACGGGATCGTCGGAACGGGTCTCTTCAAAGGCCGGTTCAGGGGTGATGTCAAATTCAGCGTCTTCCAGTTCATTGACAATGGGTACTTCTTCTTCCATTTCGGTGGCGGGCTTTTTGGATTTTTCCACGTCCACCAGTTCAATATCATTTTCGCCCAATTGGATAAGAATATCATCAATTTGTTCGGAAGACACGATTTCCGAAGGCAGGATGTTGTTGACATCATTGTAAGTCAAATAGCCTTTTTTCTTGCCTTTTTCCAGAAGCTTTTCCACCTCGCCGGGAGCGATCTGCTCTTCATTCTCCTGGCCGGCATCACCCACAGCCTTCAACACTACTTCATGGGACGGGGATAGCGCCTTATCCTTATCCTTATCCTTATCCTTTAGCTGCCGTTCGGATTTGGATTTGGACGTTTGAGGTTTGGTTTTTTGGGCCCCTTTGATGTTTTTTTTATTCTGATGTTGGGATTTAGATACGGTCTTGCTTCGGCTTTTGGAGTTGGCCATAATTGCCCTTCCTTTAATTTGAGTGGCCTCGAAAGGCCACTATTCTATCCAATCTTGTCGATCCGTCAAGTCAATTATACATCCAAAATCCACCATTAAATTCCGAATTGACTTTTTAGCACAAAGCTAATCAT
>CAYVTN010000391.1:0-2925 GCA_964454395.1 uncultured bacterium
TGGGGCATCAATCCACTCGGGTCCGGCACGCTGGGTCTGCCCGGTTTCGGCGCGTAGGATCATGGTGCAAATGGCAGCGATCTCGAATCGCCATTGTTCGTCTATTCTTGCAGAATAGATGCCCCGAGCCCGGGAGAAGGCATGTGTACGGATTGATAGGACAAATAACGGTCGCGACCGGCAAGCGCGACCAACTCATCGAGATTCTTGTCGAAGGCCTCAGGGACATGCCGGGTTGCCTCAGCTACGTGGTCGCGAAAGACGCCACCGATGCGGATGCTGTCTGGGTCAGCCTGGACGGCTTGGAAAAAGAGCATGATGCCATTCGCGGCGCCGGCAGCTTTGCCAAAACTCTGCACCACCTGCGCACTTCCAGGCATCCCAACCTGCGCATCAACATCACGATTAACCGCCATAACCAGCACATCCTGGAAGACTTTATCCGTACCATGAGCCAGGAGCCCACTATTCGCGGCATCTCGGTCAATCTGCACACGCCTTATCCGGGCGTGGAAGATCTGGCCCTGGACCGCAGTCAGCGTCAGGCCGTGCTCACCAAAGTCATGGCCCTCAAGCGCCAGGGCTTTCGCGTGCTCAATTCCCTGGCCGGGTTAAAGGCCCTGGCCAGCGGCCGTTATCAGCGGCCTGTGTTCATGATTCAGCTCATGGAGCAGGATCAGGTGTTTGAATGCTGCTGGGGCAGGCAGTATCCTGAGGTGTGCGAGCGTTGCGGCTATGGCATTATCCCCGAGTTGTCGGCTATTCAATCCCTGCGGCCTTCGGCCCTGCTGGGCGCACTGGGCCTTTTCGGCCAGGCCCGGCGGTAGAATGGTCCAAGAACTCTTTGTCACTCTTTATATAATAAATATGAAGAGAATAATATTTCCCGCCAAATTCGCGCAAATTGAATAAACAAGTGGTCTAAAAAAGATCATCCCTCTGGAGTGCAACCTGAATTATCTTGAAGGGTACAAACAGATTTCAGCTGCCAACCATGTTGCCCGGATTTTACCTCTGCAAAAACAACATTTTTGAATTAATTTTCTCATAATCTACTTTTAAGTAGGATCCATGGGAGGCGCCTATTCATGCCCGCCGTGCGGCTTTTATAATGACGCCTTATTTTATTACGTTAACGCGAATACCCCGCAGCTTGCTGCGGGGATGAAGCGCATTGAAAATAATGATTTTCTTCCACTCCTAACAAAATACCGGGCAGCTTGTTGCACGGTATTTTGTTAATCTTTTCTAATTTCCTTGCCTCCCCCCATGATTGGCACGACCTATGCTCATTAATCATCATCACGGCGCGATTTTGGGAAGCGCCTTTGGAAGCGAGGTTGGCCATGAACGCCATCAGACAGAGGATCCTTATCTTGGTCCTGGTGTTGGCCCTGAACAGCCTGGCGCTGCATCCGGCCCTGGCCCAAAAAGCCTCGAGCCGCCATGAGACAATCACGGTCTTTGCAGCAGCCGGCATCAGGCCGGCCACGGAAACACTATGCCGCCAGTTTGAAAAAAAGATGTCCTGCCGGGTTTTTCAAAACTATGCCTCTTCAGGCACCCTGGCCCGGCAGATCGACAATGGCGCGGACTGCGATGTCTTTATTTCCGCCAATAAGCAATGGATCGACTTTCTGGTGGACAAAGGGTTGGTGGCCGCTGAAGCAGTGCACGCCTTGGCCGGGGCCAGGCTGGTGGTGATCGCGCCGGCGGGCAGCACCATAAGCGCGCCCGTTTTCTCGGCCGACTTTGATATTCGCGGTGCCATTCCCGACAAAATTGCCTTGGGTGATCCTGCCTATGTACCTGCAGGCAAGTATGCCCAACAAGTCCTGTCACGCCTCGGTTGGGAGGAACCACTCAAGGAAAAAACCATTTTGGCCAAGGATGTGTCCGCCGTGCTTCATTATGTGGCGCTCGGTGAATGCGATTGGGGCATTGTTTATGAAACAGAAGCCCTGGGTTCGAAAAAGGTTACCATCATTGCCACTGTTCCCGAACACCTGCACGAGCCCATCGTATTTTATTGTGCTGATCTCAAGGCAGGGCAAAAGTTAGGGCAAGCGCTGACGGAGCTGCTTCTGAGTAAAACCGGGCGGGCGGTGCTGACGGACAATGGGTTTACCAGCCCGGAAAGGAAGTGAGGATCATGACAGCCATGGAATGGAGTGCTATCGGCCTCACCGTCCGGGTGGCCCTGGTGAGCACGCTCATCACCTTGCCTCTGGCCACGGCCCTGGGCTGGCTGCTGGCCAGGAAACCCATGCCCGCCAAACCGCTCTTGGAGGCACTGGTGTCTTTTCCGCTGGTGGCGCCCCCGGTGATTACCGGTTATGTGCTGTTGGTGCTGCTGGGCAAAAACGGACTGATCGGCCATTGGCTGTATCATACACTCGGGCTCAAGCTGACGTTGAACTTTGCGGCTCTCATCCTGGCCTCGGTGGTGGTTTCTTTGCCTTTGGCCGTGCGCGCCATGCGCTCGGCTTTTGAACTGGTCGATCCGGTTTATGAAAAGGTGTCGCGCACCCTGGGCGCGCCACCGCACCACACTTTTATCAGGGTCAGCCTGCCCATGGCCTGGCCTGGCCTGATAAGTGCGGCCGTGCTGTCTTTTGCCCGCAGCCTGGGGGAATTCGGAGCCACTATTACCTTGGCCGGCAACATCCCCGGTCAAACGCAGACCATGGCGCTTATGGTTTACGCCAATATGCAAGTGCCGGGCATGGAAATGGCTGTGTCCCGCCTGGTGGCCGTTTCGTTGTTGTTGTCGTTTGGAGCCATAATGGCTTCCGAATGGACCGCTAAAAAAGGAGCGTATCTTAAACATGGATCTGCAACTTGATCACCTCCGGCTGCATTACGGGGCCCTTGATTTTCACTACCATGCCCGGCTAAACCATGGGATCACCGGTATTTTTGGAT
>CAYVTN010000392.1:0-2895 GCA_964454395.1 uncultured bacterium
CCGGGCACTTCTTCAGTCCCGCGCCCTGGACGCCGGCCCAGGTTCAGGCTGCAACGGACAATACCCAAAAAGTGCTCTTTGAGCTCACCGACCGCGCCATGGTGGAAAGTGTCGGCCTGCCCAAGACCGACGGCGCGCTGACTTTTTGCCTCTCCACGCAGGTAGGATGCGCCATGAACTGCCGGTTTTGCGCCACTGCCGCCATGGGCCTGATACGGCATCTGACGGCTGCGGAATTAATCGGCCAGATCCGGGGACTTAGTTTGCTCTATCACCGTGCGCCCACCAACCTGGTATTCATGGGCATGGGTGAGCCACTCCAGAATTTGGCGGCGCTGCGCACGGCTTTGGACATTTTAACGGACAAGCATGGATGGGGCTGGTCGCCGCAGCGGATTACGGTTTCCAGTTGCGGTTGGCTGCCGGGGTTGGAGCAGTTGATCGAAAAACCGATGCCCGCCCAATTGGCTATTTCCCTGAACGCGGCCACCAACAACGTAAGAAACCGTCTCATGCCCATCAACCGGCGCTATCCTCTGGAAAAAGTACTGGATGCGGTCCGGCGTTACAGTCGGGTCACCAAACAACAAATTACTTTTGAGTATATCCTTATCGGGCATATGAACGACAGCGAAACAGACGCAAGAATATTATGCCGTTTATTGAAAAATATTAATGCCAAGGTCAACATTATCCCTTATAATCCTGTTCATAACCGAACCTTTTCACCCCCGGCCGAAGCCGGCATTGATCTCTTTTTGACCACTTTAAAACAGGCGGGCATTACCGCCACGTGCCGGCGGTCCCAGGGCCAAAGCATCAACGCGGCTTGCGGCCAGTTGGCGGTAACGCAATCACGGAGGAACGCATGACAGAGGCTTTACCATTTAAAAGCGCCAAATCCGGCAATTATTTCTTCATTGTTTTTATTGCTTCACTCGTAATGTTTGTTCTCAGTACGATCACCACCATTAAATTTTTAACCATCGCTAAAATCGAAGAGGTTCCCGATTTGACCCATCGCACGGTGGAATCAGCCCGGAGTCTGTGCCGGGTCAACCGGCTCAAAATCGCCATCAAGGAATATCGTTTTGATCCCAAAATCGCCGCCAATTTCATCCTTGCCCAGGACCCTCTGCCGAACGAAAAAGTAAAAAGCGGACGGATCATCCATGTGGTGGTTTCGCGCGGCAGCCGCACCATATCCGTGCCTGCTGTCATTGGCCAAATGTTGCGCGAAGGCACGCTGGCCATCGGCAACGCCGGTTTGAAAGTCGGGCGGGTCACCCGCGTTGCCAATGACCAGGCGCCCAAAGACCAAATTTTGGATCAATGGCCGGGCCATGGCCATACCATCACGGCCGACGGCAATGTCAATCTTTTGGTATCCACCGGTCACCGCCCGATATGGTATATCATGCCTGATCTAATTGGTTATCCTATTGACCAAGCCACCAATACATTGGAAAAACTCAACATGACGCTTAGTGAAATCAAACGCAAGGTGGACAACACCAAACCTTCGGGCACGGTCATCCTGCAAACCCCCTCCCCCGGTTCCAGAGTACGCGAAGGCATACCTGCCGGTCTGGTGGCCACCACCCGCAGTGACAATCAAAACATGATCGCCCGGTTCGTGACCATTAATTATCACGTGCCCGCCGGCAACCGGGATGTCAGGGTCAAAATGGTGGTGCGGGATGACAACGGTTTACGTGAACTTTATAATGCCATGGAATCACCCGGCACGGATTTGGTGATTCGCAAAATCTTAAACGGCACCTCGGCTGTTCTCAGAGTGTACATCAATGGAAAATTCATGGAAGAACGGATCATTTAAGCCGACACGGCCGGAATAAATGGCGCGCGCTCGCCGCAATGATGAAACGCCTGCCAAGGGCACAAAGGCTGAATTTTGCAGGGGCACGGCGCGCCGCCCTTACACCTACGCCTGGAACAGCATGGCGTAAAATAAGGACGCATTGCATAATATGCCCTTACCTTATTATCTCAAGGCAGGTTTAACATGAGTATTAAAATAGCACCTTCAATTTTATCTGCTGATTTTATTAAATTAGGGGATGACATCAAAACCGTGGAGGATGGCGGCGCCGATCTGCTTCATCTGGACGTGATGGACGGACACATGGTGCCCAACATCACCTTTGGCCCGCCCTTGGTGGATTCCATCAATGCCTTTACTTCCCTTTTTCTCGAAACCCACTTAATGATCACCAATCCCGAACTCTTCATCGAACCTTTTCGCCGGGCCGGAGCGGACCGCATCATCATCCATGCCGAAGCTGCGGATGATGTTCCTGCGCTTCTCAAGCATATCAAGCGCCTGGGCGCCCAAGCAGGCGTTTCCATCAAACCCAAGACGCCTTTTAATATACTTTTGCCCTATTTGGAGGATATCGATTTGATATTATTCATGACCGTAGAGCCCGGGTTTGGCGGGCAAGCGTTCATGCCGGAAGTACTGTCCAAAATCGAGGAAGCACGACACGCCGTAGAACAGCGCGGTTTAGCCATTGCATTGGAAGTGGATGGCGGCATTGATCCTCAAACCGCCCCGTTGGTGATTGCCGCCGGCGCTACCGTGCTGGTGGCAGGGTCGGCCATTTTCAAAACCAAGAATCGAGCAGAAACCATTGCCCGTTTACGCGCCGCCCCTGAGATCCGTTAGGAGCTTGAGCATTTAGTCAGAAATACGAAAGGCGATGGGAGAAAAGTGACCGCTGCTTAAAGCCTCTTTGAGGCCTGAAGCGTCCCGTTGTTGTTGACGGGATCGACTATCAAATGTTCTGGAGGCTGGGCAGTTAAATGCTCAGCCTCCCAGGAGCCTGTCGGACTTAAAATCATTAAAAACCTTATGTATGTTGCGTCTCCATT
>CAYVTN010000393.1:0-2894 GCA_964454395.1 uncultured bacterium
AAAAATCAGACGGTGGATTTAGGCTTTCCTATTGCCAAGCTAAAGCAAAACCATTACTCAGTGACAGAAGGATTATGACCTGTGAGGTGCCAAATAGATTGAAATTTTTATGGTTAAATATCGGCAGAAGTGTTTTAAATTGGAACAACGATGTTTTTAATTTTAATGAATTATAAAAAAATGATGATGAACAATGTTAAAATCATTACAAAAAGGTATAATTAAAAGGAGTTATTTAGTGGAAAATTTATAAGGCAGTGCCAATCATGATAAGAATCACATCTTTGCTGACAGTCCTTTCATTTTTGATGCCTTACCTGGGCTTTGCCTTTACGCCCGCGAACTATTCCGCAGGCTCACCGGTAGCATACGGCTATTCCCATATTTCAGCCAATGGAAAAGAAGTCATTATCCCCCTTGAGTTGGGCGATATTACCAGCTCGTTTAAGGGGAAAAAGCCGCTGACCGTGGTTTGTTTGCAGGATTTGCATTGCGACTATGAAGTTCAGGAGAATATTGCGGGGATCATCCGCCGTTTAACCCGGAAAAATCAGCTTAAATTAATCGGGGTCGAGGGCGCAAGCCAAGCGGTGGATGTCAGCAAATTATCCACCATTCCGGTTGCAGCCATTCGCACTCAAGTGGGGCAATATTTCCTGAGGCGTGGGCTGATCAGCGGGGCGGAGTATCAAACCGCGCTAAGTCGCCGGCCCTTATCGTTGGTCGGCCTTGAAGAGAAAACCCTATATGACCAAAGTAAACAATTGTTGAACCGGTTTCTTAACAGTCAGACCATGGGGTATTGCGAGGATTTACGCGGCGCCTTGGAGGATCTGCGGACACGCCAGCAGGGTGGAATGCAGCCTCAACTGGACCATTACAAGCATATTTTGGATATTATGGAACACTTGCTTAATATCAGCGTCTCGCCGGAAGAGCTGGATTATTTTTTCAGCCATCGCGGGGAATTTAAGCTTGAAAAGATCATGAGTTTCATTCATTCGGCAGACGAGGCATCCCAAATGAGCCCGTTCATGCCGGATGACGCGCTTGCCCTGGATCAGTCCATCAAGGCGGCGGAAACTTTTTACGGCAAGGTCAATCAGCGCTCGGATGTTTTTGTCCCAAACCTGCTCCGCTTGATGGAGCAAAAGCAGGACTCTTTGGCGGTCATGGTCACCGGCGGATTCCATACGCCTCATATCGAAGCGCTCTTACGGAAGCAGGGGGTGTCCTTTGTCACCGTCAAGCCGCGTTTGACCAAAACCAACATCACCAATCCCTATTTTTCCCTGCTGCGCGGCCAAAAGTCACCGCTGGAAAGACTGCTGTTGAAAAAAGACGGTTTTTTTGCCTTGTGGATCAGGTTCGGCACGTCATTGTTTGAAGATCATATGCAATTTATTGTTGATGTGGCGATGCATTATGAAGCCTATTTATCCGGCAACTATCGGACCAGGAACGAACAAGAACAGTTTTGTGCTGATTTTAAAAAACGCTATTCCGCCGGCGGGCTCGATTATTATTTCGATGATCAGCCTTTTCGTGCCAATCAAAATAAAACAGCGTTGGCTTTTCGAATGCGGATCGATTATAGCCCCTATGTGGCCGTGATCAGTAACGCCAAAAGATTCAGGCCCCAAGCTGTTAATCGTAAAATATTGAAAGACTCCATAGACGGACAAATTGGATTAAGAATTTTTGCGCCCAGTCAAATTGGGGTGGCGGCCGACGGCCTCACGATTGTGGATCAAGCCCTGTTCGACCGCGTATTGAATCAAGAAGCCCGATTAAGCATCCGCGACATGGCCAATTGGATGATGGCTTGGGTTGGCAAAGCCCTTCGCCAAATCAACATATCCCACCTGGCAACCAAGACAGGCCTGCTTCTCAAGCGATCGGCACCGGTTATGGCGACGGTCCTTATTGCGGTCGGCGCAGCCGCACTATTGGCAGCGGTCTTCATGGCCGGCGGTGGCGTTGAAACCGCTGCGGAAACAGTCCGGCATCTGGCCGCTGCAGGAGGAACCGCCGCGGACCCTGGTCTGGCTGTCAACGCTGTTATGAAATCAATGAAACACAATTCGGTATTGGGTCTTTTGCTGGCGAGTGCGGGCGGGATAGTGGGGATGACAGGAACGAATAAGCAGTCAACAGAGGATAGGAATATTGAATTTGCAGTTGAACTGCTTGGGAGCTCGAAATTTCTCCATGTAATTAAAGGGATATTGATTTTAGCCAGCAATTATGAATTGATAGGAAGCGACAATAGAAAAGAAATCATAAAAAATTTAGAAAATCTTATACGAAGTGATCCTATGCCTGTCGTACAAACTATGGCACAGTTAACCTTAAATGAATTCAGGACAAATACTTTGCTTGAAACCACAGGGGTAGAGGAATTTCATCGCAGAAAAATTTACTCATATACCGGTAATACTCAACAGGGATCCCGCGATGGATTTTACCGATTTTTAATAACAAATCCCAAAACAGCAGCCATGCTGAAGGATAAAATTGTAATTAATGAAATTGGAATTGGAAGCCCATATCCTTTTACAGTAAAAGATATGGCTCTGTTTCTAAAAGACAACTCACCCCAAAGTCGCGTTGTCCCTTCTGATATTATTGTTCCTCATGAAGTAATTAGCAATCAAGGAGATGGTACCTTTGCTTATTTCTCAGCTGCGGGGGATTTAATAGCTGTATTTAATACAAGATTTAGAAAAAAAGCGGAAAAAAAATTTTTAAATGCCAGAAAGGAGTTTGAAAAGGGACAAACACCGAACGGCTATGTGCGAGAAATCGAGCCTGCTAAAATCTATCTGAAGGGATTAGATAACGTAGTCCCTATAATAAAAACCTCGTTTGGAAAGGGTATTCGAGCTGACATC
>CAYVTN010000394.1:0-2888 GCA_964454395.1 uncultured bacterium
ACCCGGTTCATAACCGCACTCCGCCAGCCAAATGCCCTTGGGTTTAACACCTAGAAAATGTTCATGGGTCTGCACGGCCACGGCCACCTGGGCCCGTTGGGCATTGCGGTTGGCCATGAGCGGGAAATAGCCATGGGTGGCATTACAGGTAATGATTTCCAACACCCCCAGGTCCATAAACTTTTTAAAGGCCGGGATTAAATTCCGGTGATATTGATCACAAAAAACCCATTGGGTCCTGCGGAAACGCTGCAAATATAAATGCGCCGTATGGTTGTATTCCGGCTGCCAACGCGTGCGTTCCACTTCCTTTTCCGCCAGTTCCACCAACTGGGCAATGTGCTGCACATAGCGTTCCTGCAACAGCGGATCAGCCATCATACTTAAAAGCGGCGGTGTAAGCGACATGGTGAACCGGAATTTCACACCGTCATGCACCAGGCGTTCACACATTTCAATGATGGGCACATAGGTTTCGGTAATCGCCTCAAATAGCCAATCCTCTTCCAGAAATTCAGGATGTTCAGGATGGCGCACATAAGGCAAATGGGCATGCAAGACCAGCATTAAATAGCCATTTTCAGCCATAGCTACTCCGTTTCTAGGTTGACCTCAATAGGAATTATTCTGTTCTTTTTTCAACCACGGGGGTTATGGAACGTTCCTGGGTATCGCTTTCATTCACTGCTTTTATGGGTATGATCTGTTGACCATCAGGCAGGGCAAAGCGAACGGAAAACGTGCCGTCATTATTAAGCATGACCGACTGGCCTTGGATTGTCAATTTGGCCGTCGGTTCGGTCGCTCCATAAACAATTAACTCCGTATGCGCCACCAGCCAAAAATCTTCACTCTGCGGCGGTTGGGGACGGCCGCCTTCCGAACCCATGCTGGCCAATCCGCCGGAGGTGACATCAGCCCGCACCCGTTTAAGCATATATTTGGTAATGGCTTCCGAAGAGCGGCCTATACTGCCTGCTCCGGCATTTTGATACAACTGATCAAACATTTCATCCACCACCATCCACTCCTCGTCCACCACAGGAGAAATGGAATCGCGCGGGGTGGTCACCACATTGGAGCGCAGCAGGGTTTTGAAGGTGCCGTCCGGATAAAGCAAGCCCAAATCCACACAATAAGCGCGATGGGCTTCCCATACGTTGATATACCAATTGGACGCCTCTTCATTGATTTCAATATCCAAGCTGCGATGGGCGTTACTGCCGTCAAAATTGATATCCGTCACGTCATAGGTGCGCAGTAATAACTTGGCATGATCTTGTTGCAAAGCATGAATCATGGTGGTTTGCAACGGCGCGGATACATCCCAATAAGCAAAACACCAATAGGGATCGCGGATCAACAGCATTAAACGGTCGTCCTGATAACGATCCTGCCAATACTGCTGCTGCGGATTCATGGCTGGCATTGGCGGGGGTTCCACTGGTGCCGACGATGACGGGAACTCAGGCGCCATTGGTTTCTCGACCGGGACTGCCTGCGCTGTTTCTTCTTTAACCGCCGCTTTTTTCACTGCTGCTTTGGTGCTGGACGGCGACGATTTCCTGGACTGAACTTTCTCTTCAAGCTTTCCAGGCTTGGCAGGCGAAGAGGCTTTTACCGCTTTTTTCTTGGCCGCACCGGTTTCAGCGCGGTTGGCGGGAACTGTTTTTTTTGCCGCTGCCTTGGCGTCTTCTGATTTAGGCATGGCCGGAATCGCGGCTTTTCGGGCTGCTTTGACCGGCGGACTGGATGCTTTTTTTACCGTTTTTTTTGCTTTTTTTGCCGCAGGTTCTTCTGCTGCCTTGCTGGATGATTTTTTAACCGCTTTCTTCTTGGCTTGCATGGCCCGCCTCCTTGCTTCTTGCTTAGGTTATTCCAATAATATCCATGGCCTTAAACCCAAGATAAACAACTGTGATGACATCATCGACTTATTGAATGATTTCCTTTAATTCCTTGCCGGGACGAAATTTTGGCGCCTTCTTGGCCGGTACATGGACCGTATCGCCGGTTTTGGGATTGCGGGCCATGCGCTCTTTTTTCTCTTTCACCACAAAGGTTCCCAATCCGGCTACCGATACTTTTTCACCGGATTTGAGCGCATTTTGAATGGTGGAGATTAATTTTTCCAGCATTTTTTCAATTTCGCGTTTAGGCAAACCCAATCCTTCAGCTACTTTATCAATTAATTCTACTTTGGTCATTAGTATCCTCCTGCAGATTCTGGTCTTGCAGTTTTTGGTAAGCTAACATACTCCGCCGGTTAACGTCAAGCCCAAACTCTTTTTTTTGCTTGTAAAACAATTCGATTATGAAACCACAGGTCTATAAAAAAGAACGAAAAACCACATTGGCAAGGAGCCTGCCTTTCCTGGTTAAGCGCACCTTGGAAGCGGACCTTTCCATCAGCCCGGCAGCTTGGTGGGCATCAAAAATGGCCTGCCATGATGCCGCCCAATCAGGTCCAAAGCGGGCGGAAAGGGCGGGTAAATCAAGGCCCTTGTTCAGCCGGAGACCAAGCATCAATTGTTCCCCTAGTTTGTGGAGATACGCCAACTGCTCCCCGCCAACCACCGGCAATAGGCCGGCTTGCAGAAGATCATGGTATTGTTGATTTTTTTTTACATTCCAATAGCGCTGATTGTTGAGATAACTATGCGCTCCCAGCCCAAGACCCAAATAATTCTGGTCGGTCCAGTACTTTAAATTGTGCCGGCACTGCATCCCAGGTTGAGCATAATTGGACAATTCATATTGCCCATAACCGGCAGCCGTTAATGAATCATAGCCCCATTCCAACATTTCTGCAACCAGGTCTTCATCAGCAGGCTGCAGCTGGCCCGCTTCCACTTGGGCATGCAAAACCGTATTCGGTTCAATGGTTA
>CAYVTN010000395.1:0-2858 GCA_964454395.1 uncultured bacterium
GAGCGCTGCTGGGCGCGGGAATAGATATGAAGGAAATGGTTTCAAGACAGGAGATTAATGGTGATCTCATCACGGAAAGTATTGTACTCGGTGGGGTGTCGGGCGCTTTTTTGGGGGCCTTTTGGGGTTTTATTCCTTATGCTCTTGAGAGCGGCATTAATGATCAAAATTTTTATCAAGGCTTTATCGGAGCCGGCATTGGGGGCGTTGTCGGCGCTTCCATCTGGCTGACCATCAGCCTGCTGACCGAACCCTTGGTGATCGCGCCCAATGACAGCCTTAAAATGAAAATAGGCGTCATGCCGGAGACGCAATGGCTTAACCTCAAACCGGAGGAACCGCTTCCATTGGTAGCCTACCGCTGCATGGAAATTAATTTTTAAAAAAGGATTGTAAAGACGATGCGCTTTCCCCTGCCTGGCAACATATTCATGGCAAAGCAAATTTCCATTGAAGCCCGGCCGGGTGCGTTAAAAGCCTGAAAAAGCTGCCTTCGGCGTCCCTTTGACATAAATGCTCTTCAGCTTGCTGCGGAGAAATTTACTCAGGCGGCAATTTCCAACAAGGAGATGAACAATGAATTCTGTTGTGGTGGCAATTATCGGACTGGTCTTGCTGGCCTTGGGGTACCGGCTGTACGGCAAACACATGCTCAAGGTGTGGCAGGTGGACAACAAGCGCGTGACTCCGGCCCACGAGCTCAAAGACGATCTGGATTATATTCCCGCCCGCCATTGGATGATTCTCTTTGGCCATCATTTCGCAAGTATTGCCGGGGCCGGGCCCATTCTCGGCCCTGTGCTGGCGGTAGCTGCCTGGGGCTGGTTGCCGGCCATCGGCTGGATTGTGCTGGGCACCCTTTTTATCGGGGCAGTGCACGACTTTTCAGCGCTGCTGCTCTCCTTGCGTCATCAGGGACGGTCTATTGCGGATGTTTCGGAACAGGTCACCGGACGGTCCTCGCGTTTGCTTTTTGCCGTTTTTCTGTGGCTTACGTTGGTGCTGATCATTGCCGTGTTTGCCGCAGCTACAGCCAAAACCCTGGTTGGCCAGCCGCAGGTGGTGATGCCCACCTTTGGGCTGATCGTTATTGCCATGGCTTTTGGCTGGGCCATCAAGCGCTGGCCCGGGCATCTGGTGATGCTTACCATAGGAGCCTTGGCTTTGGTCGCCGGCGTTATTGGCCTGGGCATGGCCGTGCCGGTGGTGCTCAGCACGGGACAGGCCTTGTCTATTTGGATCATCCTCCTGCTGGTCTATGCCCTGATCGCCTCCTTGATGCCTGTGGACGCCTTGCTCCAGCCGCGCGATTATTTGTCCACTTTTATTCTCTTTGCCGGTTTGGGGGCCGGGTTTGTGGGGTTGTTTTTGACCCATTATCCCATGACCACGCCCGCAGTGGCGTCCTTTCATTCCGGCAAAGGACCCATGTGGCCCATGCTCTTTGTGTTTGTAGCCTGCGGCGCGGTCTCCGGATTTCATGCCCTGGTGGCTTCGGGCACCACGGCCAAACAGCTGGCGCATAAAAAAGATGCCTTAAAAATCGGGTTCGGCGCCATGGTGCTGGAAGCTGCCCTGGCCCTGCTGGCGGTCTTGGCCGTAGGCGCCGGACTTTATTGGCATGCCGGTCCTGGCCATGAAGGCCTGGTTTATCCCGAGCTCCTGAAAAACGGCAACTGGATCGCCACCTTTGGCAAGGGTTTTGGCCGTTTGACGGAACCGCTCTTCGGACTTACTTTGGGCACGACCTTGGCGGTGATCATGCTCAACAGCTTTGTGATGACCACCCTTGATTCCGCCACGCGCATTGGCCGTTATCTGACGGAAGAATTATTCGGCAGCGCCTTCAATATTAAATTATTCAAGAAACCGCTGGTAAGTACTTTGGTTATCGTGCTGGCCGCGGCCGGCGTGGCCTTTGGCAACTGGCAAAAAGTATGGCCCATTTTTGGCGCTGCCAACCAGCTCATTGCCGCCTTGACCCTGCTGGTGGTCAGCTTTTACCTGATCGGCCGCCAAAGGCCTGTACTCTATACCCTCATTCCGGCCGGGTTTATGCTTGTCACCACCATTGCCGCCCTGGGCTATCAGGGGTGGCAGTTTTGGACGCATGGCCAGGTGATGCTGGCCATTCTGGCTATATTACTCTTGGTGCTGGCCGTGGTGGTGCTCACTTCGGGAATGAACAGGCTTAAACTGCTTCGCCGCCGAAAGGAAGCAGCACCGGCCCAAGCAGCCGTGGAATTGGAGCCTGCCGAATAAGGGCGCGTTTATTTTTACCATCTCCATTCTCGCATGACCCTTTATGCTCGATCAGGTTTTTCTGTTTTGCGCCAAGCTCATTGAAGGTGTGCCTTACGCAACTTTAAGTTGGAGGCTGTCCGCCCGGAAATAAGCGTTCACGTCCTGTAAGCCTCCCTATTCTTTCCCCAACAGAAATCCGTCAGCCTGCCGGGGACAACACCATCGTGGGCTATGAAGAAAACCCGCCCCTCCATCTGGAAGCCACCCTCGCGCCCGCCTTTGAGGGCAAAAATCTCCACGCCGCCTTTTGCCAGCTCATGCGGTTGCAGCAACTATTAGATGGTTGCGCGGGCGCTTGAGAGGGAAGAAAAGGTGGAAGATTAAACTGCGCCACGACAGTAACAACGTCCTGGAAGTTATAAAACAATTGCAAAGAGATTTTCTTAATCTCCCATGACGCGGGCTATGTTAAAATTCCACCTAGGAGCCTGTCGGACTTTTTTGTTTGATGATATGGTATAATAAGGAAGTTCCCCCCTTTTGCAAAGGGGGATCAAGAGGGATTTGATAACTGATTTTAACCTACCATCGCGGCCTCAAACGAAACTCGCAGG
>CAYVTN010000396.1:0-2846 GCA_964454395.1 uncultured bacterium
TACAAAATCCCCTTTAATTTAAAGCGATCGATTTAATTACCGTATGTACTGCGGAACCATAACTGAAAAACAAATTTATCCGCAACGCGAACTAACTAGTTCTTGTTGCGGATTGGGTATTGTACCCATGACGGCTTTTCGGATAAGTTGTCTTTCCGCAACAAGAACCAACCAGGCAATGCCTCTACACCGGCATTGCTTCCACCCGGGCCCGGATTGCGGCCTCCACTTGATCCGTGAACTCGATATAGTTTCCTTTTGGCGATATTGGTGGCAAAAATTTCACGGAAATTTTTCCCCGATGGGGCCAAAATTTTCCGTAGGGCATGAGGCTGTAGGTCCCATGGATGACCACCGGGATTACCGGCACGTGAAGTTCGTGGCCTAAAATCGCGAACGTTTTTTTAAACCCGGCCATATGGCCGTCCCGGCTGCGGTGGCCCTCGGGGAAAATTAAAATATTATGGCCGGTTTTGAGAAAACCGGCGATTCGCTGAAGGCTGCCTTTGAGATCTGCTTCAGCATCCACCCTGATCAGGTTGCCGCGGGAAAACACGCCGGCCAGCAATGAAACCATGAAGCCGCGCCGCATGACCATGCAGGTGCGTTCCAATATGCGGCCCGGCAAAACAGCAGTGATCACGGGCGCGTCCAAATAACTTAAGTGATTGGCCGCCAAAATAAAAGGCTCGGACCGCAGGTTTTCCAAACCGGAACATTCGATATCGAAATAAGCGTTGACTATTTTTTGCAGAATTTTCCGAAAGCGGATTTTGATCGGTTTTCCGGAACCAAGCGCCGGCGCTTTCGCTAGAATTTCATGCCATCCCACTTCCTCGTCCTGTAATTTGGTTTTTTGATGCCGCAAATAGTCCGCCAGTTTGGCCACGGTGCCGGTTTCTTTGAGTGCCTCCGGCATTAGCGCCAGCCCGAAATTTTTTTCGGCAAAAGCCGCCAGTTCGGCACGATCCAGGGAATCCAGCCCCAGATCCAGTTCCAAATGATCATCAGGGCTCACGGGTATGGATTTCAATTTGACCAGGAAATTTTCCAAGATCCGGTACTCCGGAAAGGGAGAAGCCTTTTTGACCGATGCTCCGGCTTGGGGATCCCGGAGCAAGCCGGCCAGGGTAAAACGCCGCAGCTTGCCCAGCCTCGTCCTCTGAAAAGGTTCGCGAACCAGGCGAACGCTGCGGATTTTTTTGTCCTCGGTCACCTCGCGGTTGTATGGTTCTATCACTCCGGACTTAATGGTTTCGAGCGTCTCCGGCGCGTCCGAATCGGAGTAAATCAACGCGGTCAGACGGCCGTCGGCCAACAGGACCGCTGCTTCCCTGACCAGGGGTGACATTTCCTGAAGACGGATTTCAATATTCTCCGGCGCCACATTTTTTCCGCTCGGCAATATGATCAACTCGTCCTTCCGCCCCAGCATATAAAGATAACCATCCTCATCCTGCTCCCCCAGATCGCCGGTGTAGTACCACCCGTCGCGCAGCACCTGCCGCGTGGCGGCCTCACGGCGGTAGTAACCCTGCATGACATTCCGGCCTTTGACCGCAATTTCCCCTTCAACCAATTTTACCTGGTTGGCGGGAATGGGGAGGCCCACCGACCCCAGTTTGATTTTATGCTCGGGATTCAAGGCTATTAAAGGTGCGGTTTCGGTGGTACCGTAGCCTTCCAGCATTTTAAATCCCAGGGCCCAAAGATCCCGAGCCACTTTAAGGTCGAGTTTGGCGCCGCCGGAGACGCAAATCCGGAGCTGTCCGCCAAACGCACGCTGAACTTTTGCGAAGAGCAAGCGGCTGAATCCTAAATGCTTGATCAAGGCAGCCAGCCCGAACAGCCAGCGTGCCACCATGTTTTTCCTGATTTGGTCCATGATGGATTGCCGGAAACGTTCATACAACCTGGGGACGCCGATCATCACCGTAGGATGGTGGGTCTGAAGGGCGTGCATAATATCGCGCTGGTCCAGGCCGGAGATCATAATGACGGTCGCACCCAGATGGAAAGGCGCGACAACGCTGGACTGGAGGGGCAAAATGTGGTGAAAGGGCAATATGGAAAACAACCGGTCTCCGCCGCTTACGTATCCCTTGGTTTGGACCACTTCGATGTTGGTCAAAAGGTTGTCATAACTGAGCACCACGCCCTTGGGCCTGCCGGTCGTGCCCGAAGTATAGAGGATAACGGCCGGATTCTGCAGCTGGTCCGTCAGTCCGGAAGCAAGCCGGCCGGCGTAGGGCAAGACCGTTTGCGTGAACCGCTCGAAGATGATAATTTGTGGAGGTTTTTTCATTTCCCTCACAGCCTTGGAAACAAGTCCGGCCTTGGCCTCCGAGCAAAAAAGCACGGCAGGCTGGCAGTCTTCCACTACATAAGCCAGATCCGGAGTGGGCAGGCTGGCATCTACCGGCACGCAAATACCCTGCTGAACCCAAACAGCATAAAAGGCGTAAATCCATTCCGGCCGGTTTTCGGAATAAAGAACGGCACGCTCAGCGGCCCCAAGGGAAAAACCCGCTGCGTACGCGGCAATGTTATTAAGCAGTGTTTTATAATCGATCGGGTTGTCGTCGAAGATCAAAGCGGTTTTATCGTGATTTTTCGGAAACATGCTCCTCCCCCGGTTCAAATGGTGCTTGGATTCTGTGCTGCCAAGATAGACGCATTCAGATTCTGTATTTCCAACATCGACGTTTTTTCGTAGATAATTTTTGCTAGGAGCCTGTCGGACTTCTTTGTTTGATGATATGGTATAATAACGAAGTTCCCCCCTTTTGCAAAGGGGGATTTGATAAATGATTTTAACCTGCCATCGCGGCCTCAAACGAAACTCG
>CAYVTN010000397.1:0-2845 GCA_964454395.1 uncultured bacterium
TTTCCTGAAGACGGCCACGATCAATATGCGTATAAATTTGGGTGGTGCCAATGTCAACATGACCCAGCATTTCCTGCACGATCCTTAAATCAGCTCCCCCTGCCAGGAGGTGGGTGGCAAAAGAATGCCTCAAGGTGTGGGGTGAAATATCTTTATCCAACCCGGCGGCCAGAGCATAGCGCTTGATCATTTTCCAGAACCCGACCCGGGTAAACCCCTTGCCCGCGCGGGCCAGGAATAAAGGCGCATGATCCTCAGGTACAATTCTTGACTTTAAGTAACGTTTGGTAATAAGCAACGCCGTGGAGCCGATGGGCACCAGCCGCTCGCGGTTGCCTTTGCCTTTGACCACTAAATACCCTTCTTCCCAATTGATACGGCCGGGATCAAGGGTGACCAGCTCGGACACCCTTAGTCCGGTGGCATAGAGCAATTCCAGCATGGCCCGGTCCCGCAACCCTTGCTTTTTGGTCATGTCCGGAGTGCGCAGCAAGCGGCCCACTTCTTCCGGGGTGAGCACGTCGGGCAGTTTTTTCCATAACTTGTAAGATTCAAAATCCTCGGTGGGATCGGCGGCACACCACTGTTCATTTTTAAGAAAGCGGTGCAGGCTGCGCAGAGCCACCAGGGCCCTGACCACCGTGGCCGAAGCTTTGGCCGCTTGCTGCAAGGCGCCCAAATAATCCTGCAGCACCTGGCGGAGGGGAGGCGCGCCGGGCTTGAAGTCCAGGCCCCGTCCTTCCAGATATTTTAAATAGCTTTGAATATCCTGCAGATAAGCCGCCACCGTCAGTTGGGCAAGGCCTTTTTCAGCGGACAAGTAATCCAGAAACTCCCGAAGCCAGGGTTCAGTTACAGCGATGGGCATTATGATTCTCCTTTGACTTCGTACCGTACGCTGGCAGCCAACGGCTGGTTGCAGATATTTTTTCAGCAGCAGTGACTACATTGTACTGGATTCGGTTATTTTCTCCAACGATTATCCCGCGGGTGAGGCTTAACAAAATTCCGCTCCCTGAGCTTGTCGAAGGGACAGTGCCCATTCGGCAGATAGTTGCCGACTTGGCTCGGCCATCAGCTCAACGACCCTTTGATTTTAACGCGCCTTTAGATCGCTCAGTGAGCTTTTGCCGGGTAAGGCGCTTTGTCCCTTTTATCCCCAAGGCGTGGACAGGATGTTTTTTGATGGCTTTAAGATGGCGACCTTCGATTTCCGCCAGCCAGTAAAAAGGCACGGCGCCTGAACGGCAGCCATAAGTGGTGGAGGGTGCGCTTAAAAATACGGGACCGTTCTGGAGTTGGTACTTATACCCCAAATGACGGTGACCTTTCATGACCAGCTCAAATCCCATGGACTTAATATGTCCCAGTACTTTCTTCCCGTTGCGCAGACGCATGCCCGGTTGCAGATTGAGCAGCCCCATTTCCTTGATGGTCAGATTCAGCACCGGATGATGGAGGCAGGCCAATTTGAGTGCTTCGGGATTTAATTTATCCATTTCCTTTTTCAAATACTCCATGTCCTTTAAGGGGATGCGTCCTGAGGCGCTGCCGGGCATATGGGAAGGATAGCAGCTGTCGAAATAGGCCAGCAACACCTCGTCATTCAAGGCCCGCACATAACTCCCCTTGGCCGGCAGGCCCAAATGATGCACAAATGCCGCCCACAGCCGCTGCTTTTCCTCTTTGCTCTTGCGCAGGCCGTGATCGGTCCAAATAGGCGGGGTGGCGTATAGATCATGATTGCCGGGAATGCAGATCAGGCGCTTGGAATGAATAAACGGTTTTAAGCCCGTTTGGATCAGGTCGTAACCCACCCCGTCATCGGTTAAGTCGCCCGTAATAATTACCCAGTCAGGCCGTGTCTCCCGCAGATCCTCGGCCACTGCGCAAAAGCGGAGATTACCGTTATCCGGATCGTTCTGAAGCAGGGTTCGTATCTGGGCTGATTTGGGCCAGTGCCTGGCCAAGGTCCGGCTGGAGGTTTTGTCGCGCACGTGCTTTACCTGGATGAGATGGTCCAGAATATGGTTCTCATCCATCCGGCGCCGTCGTTTGATCACCTGATGCACACGCCCCTCTTCATCCACCAGGCGGTAGGCATCCAAAAAACACATTTTTCCCGTGGCTTGACGCCGGTCGATGCGCCACCCTTCTTCCAACCAGCAAGTTTTCCATCCCCCACCAGAGGCCAGTCTGATGCGCCCATTTTCAACAGCCGTCATTTTTGCCCCGTATTTCGAGACGTGCAAATCCGCCAAATGGGCAATAATCATCAAGTTCACTTCCTTGGGAATCAAAATATCAGATGTTGGACACCGCTTGCGCTCCGGTGCTATTATCGGCAGGGTCCCCTGATCCTTTGACCTTGATGGTGTCAGGGGCGCATGGAATTAAAGGACTATCGTTGCTTATTCAGACTTGTTTTCATCCTGGATAGCTTGTTCTTCCAGTCTTCGGCAAAAACCCGGGGTGAAGCAACCGGCCGGGCGGGACGTGAATCCCGGTGCGAGGACAGGGGCAGTTTCAGGCCTTCAGGTTGCAGCAAGCCTTTCATGGACAGGGCGATACGCTGGCGTTTGAGATCCACGTCCAGCACTTTAACATTCACACGTTGCTGGACACGGATGTAATCTTTGGGGTCACGAATGTATTGATCGCAAAGTTCGCTGATATGCACCAAGCCGTCCTGATGAACACCGATGTCCACGAAGGCTCCGAAATTGGTGACATTGGTAACCACCCCCGGTAGTTCCATGCCTGGTTTCAGGTCGGCCGGACTGTGAACCCCATCGGCAAAGGCCACCACTTCAAAAGCTTTTCTGGGATCGCGGCCCGGTTTTTC
>CAYVTN010000398.1:0-2841 GCA_964454395.1 uncultured bacterium
CCGAAGGACAAAAATGATGGTTTTTGCACATTTTTACGTGCATTTTCATCGGCCAAGAACATTTTGCGCTAAACATTTACAATGAGGTGTTAAACTTTCGGTAATTTTCTTTGATCTGAACTGGAGGAACTTCGGTGTTGTTTCCTGTTGGGGATTGGGAAGATCGGCGCCGCCATTTTCAAATAAACATCATCGGGATAGCCTGAAAAATAAGGGACAGCGTCAGACTAACCGTCTTCGGCAGGATGAGGGTCAGTTCCACGGCCATTTAGGCCTCCTCCCTTTTACCCAGCATCCCGCGGGTGCTGCGAATAACCATTATGGCTGCCAGCCATGCCAAGGCCACGGAGGCGATGTTGACCTGCAGGCTGGCCCGGGCCGACAATCCCTGGGGCGCCAGGACAATGGCACTGAAGGTCAGCCCGTAATGAAATAATACAGCCACCCACAAGCTTTGGGTCCGGTTGTAAAAGAAAGTGATAAGAACGGAATAAGCTGTAAGCAGCATTGGTCCCAAAAGAAGGAAATCAAGCCAGAACAAACCGCCTTGATCTCCAATCCCCAGATAGTCCGCCGGAAGGTGCCATAGCCCCCAGGCCAGTCCTATCCAAAGTGCAGAAGTTAGCGGTGAATACCGTGTTTGTAAATAAGGAAGTGCAAAGCCGCGCCAGCCAATCTCTTCGCCCAAGGCTGCCAACAAAGGCCAGCTCAGGCCCAAGCCAAGCCGGGCGCCAACTTCACCCAAGGGCAAATGATTGCCGGCCTGGGCAAAAAGAATCAGCAATAGCAAGTTAATGACCGGTGCAGCCAACAAGGCCGCCATGCCCCAAAGGATGCTGGCGCCATGCGCACCCGGTTGGGAGAAAAGATTTTTCAATCCAGCTCTTCCATCCTTGGCCCCGGCTACCAGTACAGCGGCCAGGGTGGGACCCAATCCGCCCAGGATAGCCAGAAGTAAAAAAATAGGTGTGGGCCCTTTGCGTAACAACTCCCCCGGCGGCGTGGTAAAAATCAGCACACTCCACAGTATCCAGGAAAAGCCGTACGTCAGGACAAAAAAACCGCTTAGAGAATGGCTCTTTATGGTGGTTTGCAGGTTCATCGTTCACCTTTTCAGAAAACTTAGTTGGTTCTTGCTGCGAAAGTAGTTTGCGGCCATCTCCTCGGGCGGAAAGTGCTTGCGTCGAGCGTCACCAAATTGAAAACAGACAATTTGCCCATCGCAAAATTCCTCCTTTGAGATTGGTGCCGGCCGCGTCATGCGGCGGTGGGTTTAATAAACCTGCCGTTTTGGTATTCTTCAAAGGCCAGCCGAAGTTCTTCTTCTGTATTCATCACAATGGGACCGTACCAGGCCACCGGCTCATTGAGAGGTCTGCCGCAGATGAGCAAAAAGCGAACCGGTTCTTCCTCTGTGGCCACGGTTAGTTGATCGCCATCTTCAAACAGAACCGCCGTCCCGTTGTGGAGGAACGCGTTGCGATCCATATCGAAATAGTTCTCACCTTCCGCCCCATAAGCGAAAGCGTCTTTCTCATTACAGAACACCCCCTTGCCGCCAATGACATAAGCAAAGACCGTATGGCCACGTTCGGTTGGATGGGTCAATTCAGCATAAGGAGGGACTGTGATGTCCAGATATTCCGGATCGATCACCACATCCGTCACCGGGCCTTGTTTTCCCGCCACCGTGCCGCAAATAATTTTGATCTTCACGCCATTGTCCAGGACCACTTCCGGCACCTGGGCCCTTTTAACATCGCGGTAACGGGGCGGCATCATTTTGTGGGACCTGGGAAGATTGGCCCAGAGCTGAAATCCTTCCATAATGCCATCCTCATCGCCGCGGGGCATTTCCTGGTGAATAATGCCGCTGCCCGCAGTCATCCACTGCGTGTCGCCGGCGGTGATAACCCCCTTATTGCCCATGCTGTCGCCGTGTTCCACTTCCCCCCGCAGCATGTAGGTAATGGTTTCAATGCCGCGATGAGGGTGCCAGGGAAATCCTTTAAGGTAATGACGGGGGTCGGTATTGCGGAAATCGTCGAGGAGTAAAAAGGGATCAAAGAGAGGCACTTCGGCATTTCCAAAAACACGCCGGAGATGCACCCCCGCGCCTTCCAGGGTTGGTTTGCTTTTGAAGACTTTACGGATTTTTCTAATGAGCGCCATGGCGAGCCTCCTTGAGTCTAATGGACTCCCAACGGATATTGTAACCTAAAAAAGGCCGAAGTCCATCCTTAGCAGCAGGCTTTAAGTCCGGTCACAGCCCCTTCCCGGGGTTACGGTTTTTGGTTTAAAATCATTTGCCGTCAAAGCGTCAAATCAGCTAAAATAACCCACATCAACACAAAAAGGTGCCTGCAAAGGGTTGACGATGCGTTTGCCTATAACAAGCAAATCGCCGAATGGATAGGTGGATATGATGAATAAATCCTGGCATGTACAACACAAGATGCCGAAAAATGCTTCGCTTACAGAGCGGGTAAATTGGCATATTGCCCACACCAAAAATTGCGCGTGCCGCTCAATGCCGGAATCGGTGAAAGCCGCCATTGCAAGCCAAACGTTTCGAACCTGTTCGCGCGGGCATAAATATCCCGGCACCGGGCCGTGCCCCATTTGCCGGCCGGGACATCATCAAAAGGGAAGGAAAGGATAGCATTGGCCGCCAACGGAAAAATAATTTTCCAATCATAGCCATGGCAAAAATCGCCAAGATAGGAGGATTCCCATGCATCCTTCTCAACCGTACCAAGCCGGCTTTCTGGCCGGAATTGTCAAAGCCTTCAGCCTCTGGACACAGGGAAAACCCCGCCGGATCCGGGCCTTGCTGGCGCG
>CAYVTN010000399.1:0-2815 GCA_964454395.1 uncultured bacterium
GCATCACTAACGGTCCATAGGGGATCAATGTGTAACGATAGCAACGATGAAGTCTAGGAATGTACCAAGCGATGGTAACTCCGCAGATAATTGGACTACTCATTTTGAATGTTATGTTGATCCAAATTGGATTGCGTGCTGTAAAGGTGGGGCATAGTGATGCTGCTGGTGCCAGCCACGGTGATCATCAACCATCAGTGTGAGGACCGGAAACCGCTGCTTGCCATCCGGCAAAAGCGTATAAAAATGAGGCATGCCCGTGGTTGACGCCAGTGTCCTCACCCGGCGGTTAGAACAAATCGACAGCCATTTAGCCAAGTTGACTCCTTATATCATGCTATCTTATGAGGATTTTCTGAACAATGCCGTTGCCCAGGACGTTGTGGAATACAATTTGTTCCAATGCATTAATCATATTATTGATATCATTCAACATATCGTGTTGATGAAGATTATGGTCTTCCGGAAAATGCCTGTGATGCGGCAAAGATACTTTTTGAAAATAAGATTATATCCCGGAACCATTTGGACCTTTTAAAACAAATGATCGGATTCAGAAATATTGTAGGCCATGATTACTGCCGCCTTAACCAGGCCATGGTTTACGATGTTTTGACCAAACGTATTTCGGACATAAAGTCATTATTATCGCGATTTTCCAAAAAATACCTTTAAATCCTGAGCCGGCAAGATAGATGCTTTTCGTCGGCGCGTCCCACGACCATCTTGTTGACACAGACGCTAAACATCACCCCCGACAATGACGATAATCCGGATAATTCTTATTGCGAAAAGACCACGGTTGTTTCAAGACCTGGAGAGTGCTAATCCATCGCTTGGGCGGCATGGGAAGAAACGTCTTCGCCGGGTACAGGCCTCCCGGCATTGGCGGGACACCTGAGTGCAAATCGCTACCTGGCCAAGGATGGGAACAAGACCGCAACAGGAATGCCCATGGACAATCCCCTGGTATCCAAGCCACGCCAACTTTCGTCCTGGTTGAAGCTGCGGCGGAACCAATCGCCTTTAAGGCTGCCTCGGATTGCTTGTCCAGCAAAGCTTTAGCAGAGTCGGAACCACCTGATCCGTGAGGCGCCATCCGCCGAAGCGAACGCTTCATCCATCCGGCCACCCCATACGCCGCCGGGCAAGAGGCCGGAAGCTTTTGCGAAGGCGGATAACAGGAACCTGCCATGCCCATTACAACATCAGAGCAACCATTCCAAATTGAGCCATTCTTACCACAATTCCCCTACAGCTTTTTAATAGATTACTCCTTGGTGATCACCTGGGTCAGCCCCATGCTTTTGGAAATAGTCCCCCATCTCCAAGGTGAATCCTTGTATAATTTAATGGAAATTCCTTTTGAAAAAGATTTAATGAGCCCGAAAATCATGTCCACTCAGCCGGATTCCAGGCAAGTCCTGCATTTCCAGTTTGACAAGGAAAATCTGTGTTTGAGCGGGCAATGGATCAGATACCCGCAGGGATTTGCCTTTGTGGGAACAGGTCAGCCGGCTGATCCTCATGTTTGCGTCAAAGAATTAAGGGGAGAGGATGCCGGCAAGCGTTCCCGGCAGGATGGTTGCGAGGTTTCCGCTTCAAATGCAACTGTCTCCGCGCAATCGGAAATGATTGTCTATGATTTGATTCGTCTTTCCCTGGAGAATTTATCCCTCACGGCGCTTTTGCACAAAATATTACAACGCATGGTCAACATGCCCTGGCTGCAATTGGAATCCAAGGGGTGTATTTTCCTCTGGGACGAGGAAAAGCAGAATTTGGTCATGCAGGCCCAAATTGGGCTGCCTCCGCAGATTCTTGAGCAATGCCACTATCTGCCTTTGGGCAAGTGTCTCTGTGGCCAGGTTGCTGAAAAACGGCAGATTGTTTTTAAAAATCACCTGGATGGCGACCATTCGATATCATTTACAGGCATGATCGAGCATGGCCATTATTGCCTGCCTTTGCTCACCAACCAGAATAAATTTCTTGGGGTCATCAACCTTTATGTGGCCAGTCGTCACGCTTCCCAACCGCATGAAGTGATGTTCCTCTCCACCATTTCCAAAGTCATCACCGGCGTGATTCAAAGAAAACAGACAGAAGACTTCCTGCAGCAAACCACTTCCCGCTTGCAAAAAGTGCTGGAAGGCATGCCCTCTTTTTTGATTGTATTGGATCAGGACTTGAAAATTGCCCAGTGGAATCAGACGGCGGAAAAAGTTTTCGGTTTGCCCAGCCAAAAAATTCTGGGCCGTTATTTCCTCGAGTGTCCCTTATCTTGGGACCGCGAAATGGTCACACGCAGTATTGACGGGATTGATTGTAAAAAAACCACGCACTTCAAGAAAGTTCCTTTTACCAATGCTCATGGTCAGAAGGGCTATCTGGAGATGACCCTCTCCGCCATTGTAGCGGAAAGTGGTATCATTACGGAATATTTAATCCTGGGCAATGATATTACCGAGCGGCTGGCTTTGGAAACCCAGTTGCTTTCTTCCCAAAAACTCGAATCCATTGGACAACTGGCTGCAGGCATTGCCCATGAAATCAACACCCCCATCCAATTCATCGGAGACAATATCCGGTTTCTCCAGGATGCCTTCCGGGACATTACGGAATTTCTGACCATGATACGCCCCTTGGAAAGCAGCGCCCCTGATACGGATTCATCATCCCAAGGCATGAGGGCGCGTTGGGAAGCCTTGGATCTCGCCTATGTGCTGGAAGAAGGGCCCAAAGCCATGCAACAATCCCTGGAGGGCACCGAGCGGGTGGCCAGCATTGTCCGGGCTTTGAAGGGCTTTGCCCA
>CAYVTN010000400.1:0-2788 GCA_964454395.1 uncultured bacterium
CAATGATTCCCGGTGAAAAGGTACAAGGCCGTCCCGGCCGTATTCGTAACCAGCAGCATAAAACGAGTCACGCCGTGCATCACCCACCACCAGTATTTTTTTGGCCTCGATGGCCGCGGCAACAACCTTGTAGCTGGAGATGCCCATGATGGGCAAACCCAGACTTTGCGCCAGACCCAGGGCTGTAGCCACCCCCACCCTCACCCCGGTGAAGGAGCCCGGATGGAGAGTCCATGATTGGCAAACAATCCGGCTATGGTGGGCACTAGGACCTCGCCATGCCGCCGTCCTTGCTTGTCTTGGATGGCAAATAAAAGATTATTATCCTGGTCTTTAACCGCCAGGCTCAACTCATCCGTCGAGGTATCAAGTCCTAAAATCATTATGCCCTCTTTACCGTAATAGCCCGCACCGCCGGCGACTGGATCTCCAGGCTGATGACCCAATGGGAGGCTGGCAGCAAGGGTTCCATCTTGTGCGCCCATTCCACCAGGCATATGCCTGAGCCAAAAAAATAGTCCTCCAAATCAAGGTCTTCCATTTCCAGCAAGCCTTCCAGGCGGTAGAGATCAATATGATAAATAGGAAGGCGCCCTTGATAATGGTTGATCAGGGTAAAAGTGGGGCTGTTCACGGTGTCCGAAGCCCCCAGAGCCCTCGCAATACCGCGCACCAGACAAGTTTTACCGGCACCCAAGTCTCCGTTCAGGGCAATGACATCCCCAGGGCGGAAAAGGCTGCCGAGCCGTTCGCCCAATGCTTCGGTCTCCGATTCACCGGACGTCATGAATCGGCGGGGCCAGGTTGTTTTTATCCGGTCAAGTTCAGCCTCCATGTTCAAATCCTTTGGGAAGAGGTTGCTTACGGCCGGCAGTGGTAAGCAATTTTACCCCTGCCCGGCGTTCTTTGATCTCACCGATGATGGTGCAGGGCAGCTTGGTTTTTTCATGGATTATCGCCATGACCGCTTCGGCATGCCGGCGCGCGCAGGTAAACAGCAGTTCATAATCTTCCCCGCCATTCAGAGCCCAGTCCAAGGGATCGTGATGATAGCAGGCCGCCGCCATTCTGGTGGCCATGGCCAGCGGGATTCGGCCGGCCTCAAGCACAGCCCCCACCTGGCTGCCGGCTGCCAACTGCCGCACATCACGGGCCAGGCCGTCGGAACAGTCCATGGCCGAAAACACCCGGCCTGATGTTGCCAGCAAAGCACCGGCCTCCAACCTCGGCTCGGGAAACAAAAAGCGGTTGATCAAAACCCGGCGCCAAGGCTGTTCCAGGGAAGGCTTGTCCAACAAGCAACGGCCTGCAGCCGCAGCACCCGCATCACCGGTCATCACGATCAAGTCTCCGGGTCTGGCCTGGGTTCTGGTTAAAAGCCGCGGACCCCGGCTTTGACCCTGCAAACCCAGCGTTATCATCCAAGGTCCGGAAGAAACCGTAGTGTCTCCGCCGGCCAGATCAATGTGGTACCTATGCAGGGCTTGAATCAGACCATCCAGGAAGTGATTGACCTGGTGTTGCGTCTCCTGAGGGGGAATGCAAACTGTTAAAAAAGCCCGTTGCGGCAACCCGCCCATGGCTGCGATATCGGAAACATTGACGGCCACCAATTTGGCCGCCACGTCGCCGAGAGAGCACCAGTTTTTTTTCCAATGCACCTTTTCAACCATGGCATCCATGGTAACGAGTTGCACAGCTTGAGCCTGTTCATCAAAGGCAAAGGCATCATCCCCCAGCCCAAGGCGCCGGGGGTGGAAGTGCTTGCGGGCTCTCCGCTTTTTTATATGAGCAATGACCTTGCTCTCCTGCCATGGATGGTCCTGCACGGACGATTTCCTCAACTGTCGTGTTGACTGATGGGTTGGGCGCTTGCCGGGATCATGACGACCTCTGGTTATTTCTCCCAATTCCTGATTCCCCGGGGACCTGGAGTATAGCTAAGCTTCTGCAAATGCTGTTTAGCTTCGTCGGCCATGGTATCAGGGTAACGGGTCATCACGTCCCGGTAAATGGCCCGGGCTTTATCTTTGTTGCCCAGGCGCTCATAGCAATGTCCCGTCTGGATCATGGCCTCTGCTGCCAGGAAGCCGCCGTGATATTCCTTCTCCAGGGATTGGTAGACCCGGATGGCCTTTTGGTATTGATTAAGCGCTTCGTAGGCCTGGCCTTGACCCAGTCTGGCTTCCGCATCCCAGTCGGAAGCCGGATAAGCCTTGCTGATCTGCATATAGGTGGCCAACGCCTGGCCGGCCTGGCCCGATTCCACCTGGCATTCGCCTATCTTCAGACCGGCCCAAGCCGCCATAACACTTTTGGGGGCCTGCTGCTGCAATTGCTGATAATAGGCAATGGCTTTGCTCCACGCCTTTTGTTCACGGTACAAATCAGCAATGCCCACCCAGGCCTGTTGTTTGACCTCTTCTCCGGCACTTTTTATGGTCGTCACTTTTTTATACTGCCGGATGGCAGCTGCATAGCGTTTGGCCAGGCCCAAACGTTGGGCTTGGTTGAAATGCCGGTCAATGACTTTTTGCGGATTACCCCAGCCGGTGAGATAGCCATAGCTTTGCACCGCCACCAATATCACCACCACAGCACCCAGCACGGCCATCCAAAATTTCCGGCTGGCTTGCAAATCCACAGTCTGCTCCTGGGACTGAGACGGTGAAACGGTGAGTTCAGACACTTGTTCCTGATGAGGACGTGCCTTGGCTGATTCAACATTTTCATGCTGCGTTTTTTTTATTTTTCCTTTTGGCCTGCCAGCCGCCGCGCTGGTTGACCT
>CAYVTN010000401.1:0-2771 GCA_964454395.1 uncultured bacterium
GTGGGAAACGATTTTGATTGTCATTATCGTGGCTTCGGCCATAGCAGGTTTAAGTTGGCATTACCGTAAACGGGCAAGAGTATGGAAACAGGATCCAGGGTGTGCCGCCTGTGACAAGACCTGTGCTCAATATCATACCTGCCGGGAAAAAAAGGATTGAGGAAAAGCATATGAAATCATCACCGTCGTTAAGCGCCAGCCTGGAAGATTACCTGGAAGCGATTTTAAAAATCATTGACAGTAAAAAGGCCGTGCGGGCCAAGGACCTGGCTGATCAGCTCAACGTAAGAGCAGCCTCGGTGACGGGTGCGCTCAAGCAACTCAATGACAAAGGTCTGATCAACTATGCGCCGTATGATACTATTACCCTGACTGATAGGGGGGCGGTAACGGCACGGGAGATCCTGGTAAAACACCAAGCCTTGAAAACCTTTTTCTCCAAAATCCTGAGGGTCAATGATCAGGAAGCCGAGACCGCAGCCTGCGGCATGGAACATAACCTTTCACCAACCATTATGGAAAGGATGGTCCAATTTACGGCGTTTCTGGAAGAATGCCCCCGCGCAGGGCAGGACTGGCTGGAAAATTTCCATCGTTATTGCACCCAGGAATTGAGGCTGGATGATTGCGCCGCCTGCCTGACAGGCCGGCTTGGGTATATTCGTCATCTCCAGGGCAAGGACCGGCCGGGAGACTATCACCTGGTGCCTCTTGCCACCCTTAAGCCGGGTGAACGCGGTCGCATCATGAGCCTGGGTAATCAGGGGGCCGTGAAAAAACGGCTTACTGAAATGGGCATTACCGTCGGCAATATCATTACCATGGAACAATTAGCCCCCATGGGCGATCCCATGAAATTAAAAGTGCGGGGCACCAATCTGATGCTCAGGAAAAATGAAGCCGCAAAAATTATGGTGGAAATGCTGTCTTAGGAGCTTGAGTAAGGCTGTGTCAGCAACATATGCCTATGACGCGCAGATGTTGCTGGGGCGGGGTTGAAACCCGCCCTTACAGGCGTGGAGTCCCAAGGTTGGACGAAGTGTTGCCACCCGCCAATTCGCGGTAAAGGGCGATGAGCTTGCGGCGTACCTGCTGTTGGTCAAATTGCTCAATTAGTTGCTGCGAGATCCTTTGGGCTTCCAGGTAAAAAGCATGGTCGTTCATCAACTTTTTAGTCATGGCAACAAAGGCCGCCGTATCTCCGGCTTTGAGATAAGGATGTTCATACAGTTCCCGGTATTCACGAATATCGCGATAAACCACGGGCAGGCCGCCGGCTGCGGCTTCCACAGGGACGAGGGGGCAGTTTTCCTGGTAGCTGGGAAAGAGCAGGATGTCGGCGGCATTGTAAATCAGAGGCATTTGATCCAATTCAAACAAGCCGGGAAATTGAATACGGCCGCCGGTCTTGGCGATACGGTTGTTGAGCTTATGGATGCCTTCGGTCATCAGCCCGAAAGGCCGGCCGCCGGCCCATACAAATTTGGCCTTCGGCACTGCTTCGGCAATGTCGATGAAGTCTTCCACGCCCTTGCGGGCCTGTAACTGACCCACGCCCAACACTACGAATTCATCATCCTTTAAGCCCAGCAAGGATCGTCCGGCAGCACGCTTTTCCGGGGAGGGACGATATTTTTCCATGGGAATGGGATTGTAGATGCGCACAATTCTGGTGTTGGCTTTTAAAGCCCGTATGGCTTCCTCCACCATGGGGGAAATGGCAATGCAGACATCGGCATAGCTATAGACGCGTTTGAAATACCAGCGCACAAAGGGCATGAACAAGTGCCAAGCTGGCAGGGAGCCTTTGATGGAATCAGGGATCACATGGACCGTGAAAATACGGCGTCCCTTGTATTTGCGGCCTTTCCAGAAAAAGTAAGGTCCATAGGTATGGCAATGGAGCACATCGCCCAGGCCTTCCTGGTTCACAATGACCTCGACATCATCCTGGGATTTAAGTAAATTGACGGCATCCACAAAGGCCGTATGCACCCCCTGACCCTTCATGATATAGGCGGTTTCGGAAGCCACGTGGATACGCAGTTTGGGTTGAGGCATAATGTCTCCTTATGAACAGCAATAGGGCGGAGTAAAAGTTGTCCGGCACCGGAGTGGGTGCCATCATAGCATAAACACGAGTCTTTATGAAAGGAATCCATGGATACCCTGTTTTCCGGACCTTACAATTTATTGGTCGTTTTAGGACCCACGGCATCGGGCAAAACCAGGCTGGCTGTGCAGCTGGCGCGGCCCCTGGGCGGAGAAATTATTTCCGCTGATTCCCGACAGGTCTACCGTGGCTTAACCCTGGGAAGCGGCAAAGACCTGGAGGAATACGGGGAAGATGACCAACGCATCAAGGTCCACCTCATAGATGAGGCGGATCTGGAAATTGAATACAGTGTTTTTCACTTTCAGCATAGGTTTTTTGAATGTTTTGAGCACCTGCAACAGGAAAAAAAGTGGCCCATTCTGACAGGCGGCACAGGGCTCTATTTGGAAGCCGCTTTGCGGAAAACGCGCCTGCCGGCCGTGCCTCCCAATCCCGCACTGCGTCAGGAATTGACAAGACTGAGCGATGAAGCTTTGCAGCGCCGGCTGATGGATTTAAAGCCGCGCCAGCATAACCTGACTGATCTGAGAGACCGCGACCGCATGGTCCGGGCCATTGAGATCGCCGAATCGGAAAAAAAACATGTCCCGGAGCCAGCTCCTGCCATTCATCCGCTGATTTTGGGTACGTTATGGCCACGGGAAGAATTGCGGCG
>CAYVTN010000402.1:0-2770 GCA_964454395.1 uncultured bacterium
CCTGCGTCCATGGCTTTCCGCTTCATCTCCGGCGTATGTTCCGAGGTGATAAAGCCTAATTTCACGTCTCCGTCCTTTTCCTTCAAAGCCTGCGTCATTTCCAGGCCGGTCATTTCAGGCATGTTCCAATCCACCAGAACAAAATCCGGTGATTCCCGGCCGATCATCTCCAAGCCTTCCTTGCCATTGCCGGCTTCCATAATCTGCAAATCCCTAAAGCCGGCCTGCCGCAGGGTTTTGGCCACAATCATCCGCATGGGTTTGCTGTCGTCCACGATTAAAACCTTCATGAGTTATCCTCCTTAGCCAAATGTCTGTATCGTGCAGTGGAACAAACAACCATCATGGTGTTGTCCCGGGACTCGCTTCGGGCCCTCTTACCCCGACTTGGTTCACGGTCTCCACAATGGCTGCAGGCATGTCTTCCAAAGAAACCTGATGGCCAACCGCGCCCAATTCCACGGCTTTGCCCGGCATGCCGTAGACCACACTGCTCTCCTTGTCCTGAGCCAGAGTCCTGGCGCCGTGACTTTTCATTTCCAGCAGGCCTGTCGCGCCGTCGCTTCCCATGCCGGTAAGAAGCACCCCAACAGCATTGGCCCCGACCTCTTTGGCCACTGACCGAAACAAAACGTCCACACTCGGCCGCTGATAAAATACCGGCGGGCCCTCTTTTTGCACAGCCCAATAATCACCATCACATCTTTTGACCACCATATGATAATTTCCCGGGGCAATCAGCACAAGGCCCGGCTTCAACAACGCCTCGCCTTGAAGTTCCCTTACCTCCAAGCTGCAGTGGTTATTCAACCGCCCGGCAAAAGCTTTGGTAAAATAAGGAGGCATATGCTGCACAATAACCGTGGCCGGCATGTCCTGAGGCAGTTGAGGCAGAAGGTAGGCCATAGCTTCCGTACCTCCGGTTGAAGCGCCTATGGCCACCAATTGACGGTTCATCTTGTGATTCGCCAAGTTTAGAGCGGCAGGCTTTCCCGGCGTTGCTTCCAATCGCATGGGCCGGACTTTGGCCATGGCCGCCTGCCTGACTCTGCCGGCCAAGGTAAGCACGCCCCCCTTCCCCGATAAATTAAATCCCGTCTTGTCTATGACATCGACCGCACCCAATTCCATGGCCCTGACCCCCAGTTCGCTGCCTTGGAAGGTGAGAGAACTGATGACCAAAACCGGCATTGGGTAGTAATGCATAAGCTTGCCCAGGAAGGTCAGGCCGTCCATGCGGGGCATTTCCATATCCAGGGTGAGTACATCCGGCTTAAGCGCCACCACCATGTCCCGGGCTTCATAGGGATCCCGGGCCGAGCCCACCACCCGCATATCCGGTTCCCGCGACAACTGTTCCGCAAATATTTTGCACACTACCGCGGAATCATCCACCAGCAGAACCCGGATCATGGAATGATCCCCCATGCGGCCCCGGTTTCCATTTTTTTCGGCATCTCCAGGTCTTCCCGGCCATGGCCGGTCTTAAGGATTTTCCCAAAAGGCAGGCGGCTCACGGTCGGGTCATTATGTATGCGCCCGTGCATAGTAACGTTGTCATGAGTAGCGCCCTTCATTCTATCCTTCCCAAAGCTGCAAGCTTTCCTGCAGTCGGCCCATGACGACGGCGCATAAATTTTCCAAATCCATGCTGGTAAGACCAAAATAATCCAGGCAATTGGAATTCATTTCAAGATGCATTTGTTCAATCCCCAGCCCGATGCCCAGAAGCTTGGCCACTGCATTGGCCAGCCGCACGCTTGCCAGCAAGCTGTCCGGCGGGCAGTCATCGTCATGATGATGGCGGATGGTCATCACCAGCGGTTCGGGGAAATTCCAATGAGCGGCTATGTCCGCGCCCACGGAAGCATGCTCCGTCCCCAGCACCGCTTTTTCCGCCGCCAGCCCGTTCAAGCCTTCTTTTTCCATCAGGACATGAATTTGCCTACGCTTGTCTTCATCCACATATTGGTTCAAAAACACTTTGCCCAAATCATGCATGAGCGCGGCGGTAAACGCCAGGGGAGGCAGAGGGCGTGGATAAATAACCGCCAATTCCTCAACCGTCAAAGCGGCGGCCACACTGTGGGCCCAGAGTTGCTTTTCCTCCAACTCATAGCCGTCATGAACTCCGCGCATCGGCCCGGCAATCTGCTGGCCCACCACCAGCTTCAGTATTTGGTTGATCCCCAGGCGGACGACCGCCTGTTTCACCGTGGCAATGGGCGTTTGGGCGCCGCTCCAGGCGGAATTGCTCCAGCGCAGGATATTGGCAGTCAGGCCCGTGTCCAATTCAATCACGCGCACGATATCCTTCAGGGAATCGTCCGGAGCCGCAGCCAGGCGCGACAGATGAGGCAATGATCCGGGCATGGGCATTAAATTCCCGATGCCCGCATAATCCAGTTTAAAACTCATAATCCAACCTCTTCTCCATTGGCGTTGATCCAAACCCTGCCTCGGCTCATCTCCAGACTCAAGGTGCGTGCCACACTGCCGCCAACGTTCTGGGCCGCGATGGTGATACCGTTTTTCCGGAATAGATTCTTGAGCTTGGTGAAATTTATTGCGCCCACGGCGAACATGTCGCTGCTGTTGATGCTGAAGTCGGCCCCGCCGGCCACATAGACTATGATCCGCCACCTGACGGCGCCCGCAGCGGTGATGGGCGGGGCAACCGGCTCGGCCGCCTGCGGCGTCAGCACATCGGGCGTGACGGGGCCGTGCAACGGATCCAGGTCGTCGCGTTCGGTGGCCTGCTCGGGGAGCG
>CAYVTN010000403.1:0-2739 GCA_964454395.1 uncultured bacterium
CATATAATATCTGTTCCGGTCGGGGCTGCCGGGAATTTGGGAGGTCATAAAAAAAGCCGGCCTGCGAGATCAGGCCGGCTTTTTTTGTGACAAGACCTACCGGAAGGAGTAAGCCGCGCCAAAATATAAATGATGAAAAGGATCATAAGCAGGGTCATTCAATTCCAGATCGTCGACAACAGTATAGGTATTTACCCGGTAAAGGTATTCCCCATAAACATAAAAGTTGTGGGTTAAGTAATAATCCACCCCCACACCAATATTGGCGGATACTCCGGAATAACTGGCTGTGCCGTAAGTATTATTGGCGTAATATTTAATGCGTTCTTCGGTCAGCAGCGAATAACCCACTCCTACAATAAAATAACCACCGGCCCGGAATCCTTCATAAAAATAATATTTGCCGTTCAAGTCATAAAAGGACGAAAAAATCCGGCCATTCAGCTGGTCAATGGAAGAACGGGTTTTTTCAAAAATGCTTTGAGTGAATTGCAGCTCCAAGGCCCAAAACAAAGATTTAAATCCCAACCTTCCCGAAAACCCGGTACTATCGGCCTGGACCCGGGGCGCATCAACAAAGACATAATCCGTATCGGCTGATGCAGAGGGTATATAACCAAAATTCCCGGTAAAATCACTGCCGGCGGACATTTGGTATTGTCCGCCGAAACCAACATAAAACTCCTGGTCCAAGGCCATCAGCAGGGGCGATAAAGCCAGGGCTGCACCCAAAAATAAGGCTGTCCAGCGACGGGGATGATTTAAAGCAGGGAACATTCAAAGTCCTCCTTCGTTTTTATTTGTAACTACTCAGATCATTGCGACCAGATGCGCTTCCGGCTTGGATACGCAAGAGACCTGAGTAGTTACCTTAATTTTATAAAAGTTTATCATTTTTGGCAGGGGAAGCAAATGTAAAACTGAGAGGTCATGCCGGTTGTTTGGGGGAAGCGCATACCATGGTCATGGTCCGTGAAGTTAAACCATGGCTGATCATGCAAAAAAAAGTAGGCGAAAGCAACGATGATTTTTTTTTGCTGCTGCTTAAAAAATTCTTTGACTTGAAGAAAAATTATAATCGCTTAACCATCCCGGGCAGTATTTAATTTTATGAGCGTAATATTTTCTTTACAAAGCATGAGGGCATACTATAAGATAGCCGTAAATTTTATCCTTAAAAAGGGGAGGCAAAGCATGAAAAAGTTATTGGCTTTAATGTTTTGTGTGATGTTGGGCGGCGCGGCGTTGCTCACCGGGTGCGGTGCACCCAAGCAAAGCAGCGAAAGTGCATCACCGCAAATGGATCAATCAGCGCCTATGACCAATGATGGAGGTGCGGGCATGATGGAAGAAGCCACACCTGCGACCAATGGTGAAGGTGCGGCTGCCACGGAAGAAGCCACGCCTGGTGCGGACGGTTCCCAAATGAATGACGAGGGCACGGAAGCTCAATAGAAATAAGTTGACCACCAAACGGGCCGGGAGGTTTTACCGGCCCGTTTTTTTTATGTCTTTTCAAGAAAAGAAAAAGGGAAAAGCCTTAAAGAAGTAATCACAGAGAGGCGCCCGTCTTTGTTAAAGCTTTGCCGGACAAGGGATACGGGGCATTAGCAACCGAATAATTACCGGCTCAAGGCATAGCCCAGGCCAAAATAAATGACATGCAAAGGTTGGCTTAAGGCTTCATTCAGGTGGTCGTGATCAAGGGTGGTATAACTCAAACCGCGGTACATATAGTCACCGAAAATAAAGATCATTGGATTAAGGTAATAACTTAATCCAATGCCCAGATTATATCCCCAGCCTTCATATTCCGCGGGTCCATAGCTCAAATCCGATGATTGTTTCATCTCCGCGCCGGAAAGGGTGGCATAACCGAAGCCAAAGATTAAATAACTCTGAAGCTTGGAAGGCTGAAAAACATAATATTTGGCATTAAGATCATAAAAAGCCATGGTCAAATCAGCCTCACTTGCAGGAAGGCTGGAAGTTTGTTTTTCCACCTTGCTCCGGTTGTATTGAAATTCCCAAGCCCAGTGGTTGGCTTTATAACCTAGGCGGCCTGTGATCCCATAGCCATTTTGGGGCAATTCGGGCACATCAATAATGACTTTATTGGTGGCCATGGATTCAGTATGAGGCAAGGACTGGCCGTTAAACTCGCCGGGCATTTTGGTCTGGTAACTGCCGGCCACGGCCAACTGCAGGCCATTGCCCTGGATCGGGCCGGCCGACGCCGGGAAGGGTGCCAGCAGGGTTGCAAGCGTCAGAATAAAAATATGGATAAAGGGATACCTTTTGTTCATCATAGGAACATACTCCTCAGCCCCAACCCGACCGGTTAAGATATTATTCTCGGCAGTATAGCCTATTGTGGAAAGCATGCCGTATTATGGGCAGGGGAAAGGTGTCTTAACGGCATAAAAACGGTAACAATTTAAACTGAACGTCGATTTATTGCAATCATAAAATACCGTGTTTGAGGGCGTCCGCACGGGACGCCTCCGATACGCCAAAATCGGCGGGCATAAGGAGGGGTATATGCGATACGCCCCTATCTATGGGTAATGTCAAAAAATGACCACCAAGGCCAAGGAAGAACCTGCGTTTTACCGCTTCTTTGATGACGCATTATTTTAGGGAAGGCGTGCCTGTCCCAGGGTACGGGAAAAGGAGCCCTCATGAATCAAGGGCGATTCGCTGAACAACCGGCTTTCCTGCCCATGACACAGCAGGAAA
>CAYVTN010000404.1:0-2733 GCA_964454395.1 uncultured bacterium
TGCCCATTGAAGACCACGATATCCGCTTTACTGAAGACGATTGGGAATCACCCACGTTGGGGGCCGGCGGCTTGGGCTGGCAGGTCTGGCTCGACGGTCTGGAGATTACCCAGTTTACTTATTTTCAGCAAATGGGCTCCATGGAGCTTAATCCGGTGACTCTGGAAATTACTTATGGCTTGGAGCGAATTGCCATGTTCCTGCAGCAGGTTGATTCCATGTTTGACATCGAGTGGGGCCATGGGTTTAGCTATGGGGACTTGTATCATGCCAATGAAGTGCAATGGTCGCGCTATAATTTTGAAGCTTCCGATCCTCAAGTATTGTTTCAGGGCTTTGCCGACATGGAGAAGGAATCGATGCGCCTGGTGGAGGCGGACCTGGTTCTGCCGGCCTATGACCATTTGGTCAAAAGCTCCCACCTGTTTAATCTTCTTGATGCCCGCGGCGCCATTTCGGTGACCGAACGGGTTGGTTATATTACCCGCTTGCGTAATCTGGCCAAGCGCTGTGCCCAGGCTTATATTGCCCATCGCGAAGCTCTGGGCTTTCCCTTGCTTCACAAAAATAAATGACATCATCATGAGGGTTTAATCCATGGATAAAGCGGACTTATTGTTTGAGATCGGTTGTGAAGAAATTCCGGTTACCTATATTCTGCCCGCCCTGGCCCAATTAAAAACCAATCTGGCCAAAGCCTTGAGCGAAAGTTTTTTGGGTTTTGAAAGCATGACAGCCGAAGCCACGCCCAGGCGCATGGTGGTGATGGTGCCGGGGCTGGACCTCCAACAACCGGACCGGGTCAGGAAAATTTCAGGGCCCAGGCAGGACATTGCTTACCAGGCTGACGGGAAGCTCAGTCCCGCCGGGTTGGGCTTTTGTAAAAAAACCGGCCTTGCGCCGGAACAGCTGCAACTAAAAGACGGCCGTTTATTTGTGCAAGTGGAGGAAAAAGGACAGCCGGCGCTTACCCTTCTGCCGGCCTTGTTGCAGACGGCGATGAAGCAGATCACTTTTCCCAAATCCATGCGTTGGGAAGCATCGGGCGCTAGGTTTGCCAGGCCGGTAAGATGGCTGCTGGCCCTGCTGGGAGAGGAACCGGTGCCGGTGCATTTTGCCGATGTCCGGGCCGACCGCACTACCCGGACCCACCCCCTGCGCAGCGAGCCTCCGGTAGCGGTGACCTCCGGGATGCATTATTTGAAAACCCTGGAAGAGGGCGATGTAGTGCTTGCCACCGGGGAGCGCAAAGACCGCATTCGGAAAATACTGCATGAAGAAGCAGGCCGTCTGCAAGGCACCCTGGTGGAGGATGAGGAACTGCTGGAGATGGTCAGCCTGATGACGGAATGGCCGGGCGTGGTGGCGGGCAAAATCGACGGCGCCTTTATGGCCATGCCCAAGGAAATCATCACAACAGCCATGCGTGAACACCAGCGCTATTTCGCGATTGAAAAAGCGGACGGCAGCCTGCTGCCTTATTTCATCATGGTCCATGACAATCCCCATGGCCAGGCCGCCCACATGCAGCCAGGCTGTGAAAACGTGTTGCGCGCCCGCCTCAAGGATGCGGAGTTCTTTTATAGGGAAGACCTTAAGGTGCCTCTGCAGGAGCGCGTGGACCAGCTGGAGCGGGTGCTGTGGATCAAAGGGCTGGGGCATTTGCTGGATAAAACCAAGCGCCTGGAAGCCCTGGGCGCTTTTCTGGCCGGTCAATTGGAACCGGCCGTGCAGGCCGATGCGGTGCAGGCAGCCCATTTGTGCAAGGCTGATCTCATCACCAACATGATTCAGGAGAAAGAATACAACGGCCTGCAGGGTTTCATGGGAGGCTTGTATGCCTTGAAACAGGGCGCGCGGCCCGAGGTGGCCAAGGCGATTGAAGAACATTATTTACCCCGTTTCGCGGAAGACCTTTTGCCCCAAAGCCCGGCCGGCAGAATGCTGGCCATGGCCGAACGGCTGGACAATCTGGTGGGATGCTGGGGCGCCGGGTTTGTACCGACGGGTACCAAAGATCCTTATGCCTTGCGCCGGGCGGCCCAGGGATTGATCAGCATTTCCTTGCAGGCTGGTTATCATTATTCCCTGCACCAAGCCTTGAGCAAGGCCGTGGCGGCCTTTGAACAATTTGAGCCCCGGCGAGCAGCCCTGCTTGAAGGAATCAAGGGTTTTATTCAGGGCCGGTTGGAGACAGAGCTGGCCAACCGCCATTTGCCGCCTGATATGATCCAAGCCGTGCTGGGCGTTTGGTGGGATGACGTGACGGCGGTGGTCAAAAAGGCCGAAGCCTTGCAATCCTTGCGGGAGGAACCGGGGTTTAATGAAACGGTCATCAGCTTTTCCCGGGTGGTCAATATTCTGCCTAAAACCACTTCCCGCGTTATCCAACCCGGACAGGAACTCCTGGCCGTGGATGCCGGTCTTTTTCGGGAGGATGTCGAAAAAGCCGTGTTTGAACAGGCTCAGGCAATAACTCAAAAGGTGCGCCGCCTGGCTGATCAGACCGATTATTATGCCACCTTTAAAGCCCTGGCAGAATTAAAACCGCATATTGATGCCTATTTTGATCAAGTGATGGTGATGGACCAGGACGCGTCCGTCAGGACCAATCGTCTCAATTTCTTAACCAATTTGGCGGCCCTGATCTGGTCCTTGGCCGATTTTTCCAAGCTGGTCATCAAAGGTTGAAGTTCTTGCTTGAAAACTATAAAAATAAAAAATTCAATTTTG
>CAYVTN010000405.1:0-2732 GCA_964454395.1 uncultured bacterium
TGGTCAGCACCATTGAAGTGCAAGAAAACCCGGTGGGCATTGTGCTTGATGACCGGGACGAAGCCGCTTATGTGACCAACCGCGGTTCCAAATCACTCTCCATTTTGGATGTGGCCGGCAATTATTCACTCGACACCATCCTGCTTAACTATTCGCCGGAACAGGTGGCCTTGGTGCCCCATCAACCGCTGGCCTTGGTGACCAATGACAATACTGAAAATGTCACTGTGGTGGACCTGAAGCAAGGCAAGCTCTTGACCAATATTCCGGTGCAGGGCAACTCCTTCGGCGTGGCCGTCACGCCGGACGGACGTTTTGCCTACGTAACCACCAATGATCCCAATTATAATATCATGGTTATTGATTGCGGGGCCCTGGCCGTGGTGCAGCGCACCAATGCCGGCTCCAATCCCAGTGCGGTGATCATGGATCCCCAGGGCCAGTATGCTTATGTGGCCAATAAAATTTCCAATGATGTGACCATGATTTATCTTCCTGAAAATCACCCCACGACCACCATTGCTGTGGGTCAGTTGCCCATTGCCCTGGCCATAGCGCCCAGCGGCAAGTATGTTTACGTGGCCTGCCAGCAGGATTACGCCATAGACATTATTGAAACAGCCAGCAATCAGGTGGTCAAGAAAATCAAACTCGATGTAGTGCCCTGGGGCCTGGTTTGCGCGCCCGACGGTTCGGTGTTGTACGTGGCCAATTATGACGGCCAGAACATCAATCAGTCCACCGGCATTGCTCCGGAGCAGACCTCCATCGGCACCGGCAACGCCACCCGCTTAAACAACAACAATTTGTTGGTGGTGAGCACGGGGATTTATCATTAGATACGGCATTTCCAACATCTACGCTTTTCGCGTAGATAATTTTCATTCGTAGGGATTAAGATTTTTGGACTCCTATAAGAAACGGCTGAGGACATGGAAAGAGTTGTCTCGCGCCAAGCACGCAAAGCCGCAAAGGAAAGATTAAATCTTTTTTGGGGATTAAAACATTTAACAATCTTTTGCTTTTTCTTTCTTTGCGGCTTTGCGTGAGACGGGTCTTTTATTCCGGTTTTGCCTAATTTGGTGGAAATTCACGAAAGGATTACAATGAACATTTTATTTCCTGTTTCCGAATGCGTTCCCTTTGCCAAAACCGGCGGCCTGGCCGATGTGGCCGGCGCCCTGCCCAATGCCTTGCGCGCCTTGGGTCATGACGTTTCAGTGGTGATGCCTTTGTACCGCCAGGTTAAAAAGGCTGTGCCTCAAATGGAGGCCACCGGCTTGACGGTGGAGGTGGCGGTTGGCGAGGAGACCATTACCGGCAAGATCCTTAAGAGCACCATGGGGCCGGAAGGGTGTCCCATTTATTTTATTCAGCAGAATAGTTATTTTGACCGGCCCGAATTGTACCAGACCAGGGAAGGTGATTATCCGGATAATGACAAAAGGTTTATTTTTTTCGATCAGGCTGCATTGGCGCTGGGCCGAAAACTTGCCACCCATTGGGATATTGTTCATTGTCACGATTGGCATACGGGACTGATTCCGGTTTATCTGAAAACCCTGTACAAAGGGGATCCGGTGTATCAAGGCTGCAAGAGTTTGCTGACCATTCACAATCTGGCTTACCAAGGGATCTTTACCAAAAACAGTTTTAAGTTGACCGGTTTGCCGCCGGCCCTGTTCGCACCGTCGGGCGTGGAGTTCTGGGGATCCCTTAATTTTTTAAAAGCCGGTTTAATGGCTGCTGATAAAATCAATACAGTATCAGCCACCTACGCCCGGGAAATCCAGCAGCCGGCCTTTGGCTGCGGCTTGGAAGAGGTATTGCAGTTCCGCCAAAAGGATTTGTCGGGGATCATCAATGGCATTGACCTTGAAGCCTGGAATCCGGAGACCGACGCCCACCTGCCTGTGAAATTCGGCTATGGCCAATGGGAGAAAAAAGCGTTGATGAAAGCCATGCTGCTTGAGGAAATGCACCTCTTTGACAAGCCTCATGTGCCGGTACTGGGCCTCATCACCAGGCTTGATGATCAGAAAGGCCTGGATATCCTGGCGTCGGTTATGGAAAAATTGATGAACATGGATGTCCAACTGGTGGTGCTGGGCACGGGCGCCCAAAAATACCACGACCTGTTTTGGGCCATCAAGGGCAAATATCCCGCCCATATGGCCATTAACCTGACCTTTGACAATGCCCTGGCCCATCGCATTTACGCCGGCAGTGATATGTTTCTTATGCCCAGTAAATTCGAGCCCTGCGGCCTGGGGCAGATGATCAGCATGCGTTACGCTACGGTGCCCATTGTCCGCCGTACCGGTGGCTTGGCGGATACGGTGGTCAATTTTAATGGCCATGAAGGCAATGGTTTTACCTTTGAACCCTACCGCGGCGAAGCTTTGCTGGCGCTGATCAAATTTGCAGTACAATTCTATCAGGACAAATTGGCCTGGCAGCGGCTGATGCGCAATGGCATGGAAACCGATTTTTCCTGGAGCCGTTCGGCCGAACGCTATGAAGCGCTTTACCGTCAGATGCTGGAAGAACCGGGCAAAGTCCAGTGGCCTTTTTGATGGAATTACAGTAAATAACCTTTATTTAAGGCCTGGGTCAATTGAACCGTCCATTTCAACCCGCCCTATATAGGTCCTGCGCTTTTCCTAAAAGAACCCTATAGATGGTTTCATATCGAAACGCGGCATAATTTATAAAATAAAAATAGTCTTATT
>CAYVTN010000406.1:0-2731 GCA_964454395.1 uncultured bacterium
GGTCTGAGGGGCCGCCCAAGTGCTGGAGGTGATTAATTTCAGGTATTTCTGCTGGGCTTCCACATCGTCCTGATCACGATAGTAATTGCTGACATCAAGCCACAGCGGGGGCAAAAGCGCCTGGTGATGATCCTGGACCGATGTCAACAAGGCCTCGACTTTATCCATTTGTTGCATGGTTAAGTAAAGATGCGCCAGCTGTTTGATGCTGGCTTCCGCATTTTCGTCGTCCGGAAAATGACCGAGCAACTTTTCGTAATAAGACGCGGCATTCATAGGTTGCTTGATCTTTTCATAGGCAATGGCGGCATTATACCAGGCCTTGGGCTGGTACTTTTTCAAACCGAAATTTTCCGCGCAGGCCACGAACCATTCCGCCGCTGATTGGTAATCACCTTGTTGGAAAGCCATCGACGCCAGGCGAAAAGTGACTTCCGGCGCAAGTTCATGCTGGGGATAAGTCTGTAAAAACGCCTGAGCCTGAGCCATGGCCGCCGGTAATTCGCTCAATTTGTCCTGGCTGACCAGAATATAATATTGCGCCTGAGCCAACCGCTGGCTCTTGGTGAATTTAAGCACATAGTCGGACAAGGATTGCACGCATTCCTTATAGTGCTCTTTCTGAAAATAGGCCGCGCCAATACGATACAGAATGTCTTCCGCCAAATAACTGTCGGGATATTGACTTAAGAAGGATTGAAATGCCGGTATGGTGTCCAGGGCATCGGCGATTCGGTAGGAGGCGGATTCAATGCCCTTCTGGGCCTCCTGCGCTTCCGCGGTGCCGGGATATTGGCGCATTATTTCAATAAACCGATAAACAGCCTCCTTGTCCTGCACGTCATTGTAAAAAGTTTGGGCAATGCGAAGCCGCCATGCTTTGCATTCCTGACTCTCGGGATAAGTGTGAAGCAATTGGTCATAGATCTTTCGGGCGTCCTGGTTTTTCCCGGCTTGAAAATAAGTGTCACCAATCCAGGTCAAAGCCGTACGGGTCATGGAGTGACCGGGAAAGAGGCGGACCTCTTTCTGCCAGGTCTCGATCGCATCCAAATAGTCCTCGTTCAAGTAATAGGCCCATCCCATTTGGAAATAGACTTCCGGTTGCACGGAACGGTCGGGGTCCATATCCAGCCATTTTTGGTAACCAATAATGGCATCCGTATAGGCCTTTAAGTTAAACTGGGCATGAGCGCTGATCAATGCAATCTCCCGCTTGATCGAAGAAGGAATGCCGGCCATCCTTTGGACTTTTTCATTTTGGTCGGACAGTTTGCCGTAGTCTTTCATTTTATAGGAACACCAACTCAAGCCGGGAAGGGTCTCGGCTTTAATGCTGTCATAGGGATATAAACGGTTCGCCTGCTGATAACAGTCCCTGGCCAAGTCATATTTTCTCTCCTGGAAATAGGCATCTCCCACCATGATCCTGACCTGGGCGGCGATTTCCCTCAAGTCGCTGGGCAGCTCCTGCCGGCGTATCTGGTGTTTCAGCAGCGTCCATTGTTCAATCAATTTGGCCGGTTTTACCAGGTTCTTGTAATAACTGGCCATATAATGCAATCCGATTTCATCGAGCCCCTGCTGATTGCCGCTTAGCTTTTCCAGGGCATTGAAGGCCGCCGATTCTTCCTTGGTGGCATAGCCCTCAAGAACGGCGATCAAATAGGCCAACGGCCGGGGTTTCTTGGCATGGTCAAAATAGTGATCCAAATAGCGCCGGCATTCTTTCCAGTCATGATCAAGCGCATACAGATAGGCCAGTTTCAATTGGATTTCTTCGTTCAGGTCTTCGGCTTGATCCAAGGCCTGGCGGTAAGCTGCGATAGCCTGTGGAAATTGATCCATATTGAGATAAGCTTCGGCCAGCACAAAAGTGGTTAAGCCCTGGTCTTTTTTGTCCAGCTTGTCTGCCCAGGACGATGATTGCCGAGCGAGCTCCACGGCATGTTGAAACTGACCCTGCCCGAAAGCAATCAGCAATTCCAATAATTTCAGTTTTGCAAAATAAGGGCTTCTTTGAGGCTCGGACAATAGCTGCCGGCAAATCTTCTGAGCCGATAAATAATCGCCCAATTTGTAAAAAGCCTGGCATTTAAGATAAGCGGCCAGTTGCCGATAACCCGGCAAGGGCGATTGGTCAATGGCTTTTTGATAGGACTCAATGGCCGGCAGCAGCCGGTCCAGCGATTCCAAAATCCTGCCTGTGAGCAGATAAACGAGGGGATAGTCGGTCAACTCCTGGTAGAGCTTGAGCGCCTCCATGGTCTTTCCATCATTATCCTTGATAATGGCATAAATTAACTTGATCCGCGAATCCAACAAGGCCCGGGGGTACCGGTGTTCCAGGTTTTGAAAAAGATGTTGGGCCTGTCTGTTTTTACCCAGTTTAAGCAGATTTTTCATCTGCAATATCTGAATACTGGGAACGAGAAAACCCGCCTCACGATTCCCCGGAATTTCATTTAGAAATTCCAAAGATTGACGGTAGGCTTGCTGATGGTAAGCCAATTCCGCCAAACGATAGGCGGCACTGAACTTAATTGATTTTGATTTGGCACCTTGTTCAAGCTGAAGATAGATGGGCCGTGCTTGGTCAAGCTGCTGCAGGTGACGATAATTTTCGGCCAGCATCAGCATATAGGCTTCCTTGTCGTCCTGTCCCCGGGCAGCCATCACTTCCTTAATCAGCGTCTCGCTGCGCTGAAAGTCCTTGGTCACAAAAGCCTGG
>CAYVTN010000407.1:0-2707 GCA_964454395.1 uncultured bacterium
GAGACGCAACATACATAAGGTTTTTAATGATTTTAAGTCCGACAGACTCCTAGGTTCTTCTCGGAAAGTCTGCTTTGGTCGAAAAACCCCAAAATAATTCGCTATGCAGCATCGAAATAAATGCCTTTGTAGGGTACAGACATGCCTGTACCCTACACTGACCGTCCAAGGCTTAGGGCAAACCTTTGGCCCCCACCTCAACCAACTGGGTCCTTATATCAAACCGATTTTTTATCGGGGATAGGCCACACCCGTTAATTCCTCGGAAATTTGCCATAACCGTTTGGCATCCTCCAGGTTGTGCGACGCCGCACTGGACTTTACCAACACCGGCGGGCCGGTCATCTCCTGGCCGCCACTGGGCCCGTAGTACTGGCCGCCCTTCACGTCAGGATCCACGGCAGCCCTGATTTCCGGCATCGCTCCTCCGGTGGCATCCTGGATCATATACTTGGCCACAGGCCAGAGTAGTTTATACCACCATTTTTTCTCCAGGTCTCTGGTCAGGTGGGTATTAGCAGCGCCTGGATGAGCCGCCACGGCCAGACAGTCCTTGCCTTGGCTTTCAAAATAGCGCTGCAGTTCATAAGTAAACAACAGGTTGGCCAGTTTGGAACGGCCATAAGCCCGTGCCGGCGAGTACCCCTTACCCTTGTCAAACAGTAAATTGTTGAAATCCATCTTACCAAACCGATGGCCCATGCTGGACACATTGACCACTCGTGACTGCGGCGTTTCATGAAGTACGGGCAATAGTAACCCCGTCAGGGCAAAATGGCCAAGGTGATTGGTGCCCATCTGCTTCTCAAAGCCGTCCTTGGTCAGCCCGTAGGGCACCATCATGATGCCTGCGTTGTTCAAGAGCACATCGAGCCGTTTATAAGTGCTTTGAAATTGTGCGGCAAAGGTTTTAATGGAATTCAAATCCATCAGGTCCAAGGTCATGAGTTCCAGCTCAGCTTGAGGATAGTCGCTCAAAATTTCCTTTTTAGCTTGTTCGGCCCTGGAAAGGTCGCGGCAGGCCATCACCACATGGGCGCCTTTGGCTGAAAAAGCTTTGGCCGCCTCAAACCCAAGACCGCTGTTGGCGCCTGTCACAATAATAATCTTTCCTTTCAAATCGGGCATTTGGTTTATTGTCCATCCTGGCGTAGCCATAGTTTATCCCCTTTTCTCCATTTGAGTTTGTTTTCCTATTGCAGCAATCACTTTCTGAGTCGGATCCTTTCCTTGGATTTTGTCCTCTTGTAACAACTCTCCAGGTTTGAAGATCAGCAGCTTTGATGTTGCCCGCCGGACGTTTTTGCGGTTTAATTTTAATTGACCTCATTGAAAAGTACCAGGCTTTTTTCCGCTATCCCGTCAAGGCAGGGTGACGCCATGACTTTTAGCCCAAGGCTTTTTTTCAATGCCAGTCTGGCAGTTAACCCATTATTCTTTTTCCGGAGGATAGGCATGAAACTCTTCAAACTACAGAACCTGGTTTTCAGCCTTGTCTTGCTGGTTTCCCCCTCCCTTAGTTTTGCCGGTATCAGTGCTATTTGGGCCAATGACGGCGGCAACAAAGTAACCCAGGAGGAACTGCGTGTAGGCGCGCCCAATGGACGCAAGGTGTTAAACCATTGTTGGGACGGCACGACCATCAAGATATTCGGCGGGCGCAACGAAGTGGTCAATTTCAATCTCGTGCTCGAAGCCGCCACCCAAGTCGCCACCAATGTTCAGGTGTCCTTTAATACCCTCACCGGACCTGCCGGCCAGATCATCCATTCCACTGCAACCAGCGGCAATGGCGTCTTCTCATGGGTGGGGCGGCCCATAGAACTGTTTTACATCCGCTACTTGCAAATCAAAGGTCTGAGTTTGCTGGGCTATGAGCTCTATGATGAACGCCATATTCCCGAACGGCTGCGCCGCCCCTGGTCCGGCAATGGTACACCGGATGGGGGCACCACCTGGACTGACCGTCCTGACCACGACTGTTATTATCCCGATATTGCCGTGCCACTCGAACTGGTTCCTCAATTCACTATTACAGCAGGCCATAACCAGAGCATATGGGCTGATATCTACATTCCCAAGACTGCAGCCTCCGGGATTTACACCGGGCAGGTAACGGTAAAGGAAAATGGATTCCCTGATCACATAGTGCCCGTGCAATTGCGGGTCTACAATTTCACCCTGCCCGATACGCCCACCTGCAAGACCATGCTTTATTACAGCGGCGAGAATGTCAACGACCGCTTTCTCGGTCACGACTATGTTTCCGGGGGAGAAGTCAGCCGGGCCAAAATCATTCAGGACCGCTATTTTCTGCTGGCCCACCGCCATAAAATTTCACTGATCGGCGACACGAGTAATATTGAAGGCGATACGGCCGCCGACCGACCCGGGCCTTATTTTGCCGCCCGCCTGCAGGGGACGTTTTTTACGGCTGCCAACGGTTATGACGGTCCGGGCGTCAACGTAGGCAACAATGTCTATTCCGTGAAAACATACGGCGGCTGGGCCGGTTCGTGGGGTGCCAATGAAACGGCCATGCGCAACCACAGCGATGCCTGGGTCACCTGGTTTGGGACCAATGCGCCAACCACCGATTATTTTCTTTATCTTATTGATGAATCCACGGACTATGCCCAGATTGAAACTTGGTGCCAATGGCTGACCAACAATCCCGGTCCCGGACAACGACTCAAATCCCTGGCCA
>CAYVTN010000408.1:0-2699 GCA_964454395.1 uncultured bacterium
TCATGCGCAAGCGTGACACGATCAATTATGGAATATTGCTTGGCCCAACGTCGCACCTGGCTGACCAGGGCTCGAAGGTTGAATTCCGGGAAGCATTCTTTCGCCGTTTCTGTATCGGGTGTTACGAAAACGGGCAGGTCTGAACCAGTTGCCATGCTATCCTCCGTCTGATAGCGTCCGCATGGGTGAAAATGGGGCCAGGCCGGACGGAAACCGGCTTTTCGGGAGCTACCCTATGCCCCATATGGATATGCTACAGAAACACCTTGTAACCGGCGTTCAACACTTCAGCGAAAATCCGAGCATTCTTTTTGCCGATCGGCCGCTTACCGTTTTCCATTTCGCTGATATGGCGCTGGGGGATTCCGGTTTGCTTGGCGAGAGCTACCTGGCTAAGACCTTCCCGCTGCCTGGCCGCCCGCAAACAAACACCGGGCGCCATTTCATCCGTGATTTCCGGAAAAGCATCTCTCCAGGGAATAGTTCCGGTGGTGTCCACGTATCCAAGGCGGGAAAGCGCATCTATGGCCTTTTCACGGTTTGATTCCGGCCCGTGAAATGTGATGACTATTGTTTTATCAGTAGGGCGCTTTTTCGTGCGTGCCGGCATAGACCACCTCTACAAGTTTGATTTCTTTATTGACGACTTCCCAAACGGCAACATAGGTCGGATGCCCCTTCTTCAGATGGCAATGATGCCGACTCTTGGATAGCTTGCCATAATTCGACCAATTGCCCCTTACCGGTCCATATGCCTCGATTTCTCTGATCAAGAAAAAAAGTTGGCCCCGGATTGCCTTTGGAAGTCGCGCTATTCGTTTTTCCGCTTTATCCGTGATCGACACCGTCCAGGTCATAGCCATCCTATACTATTATTTGGTATGCGTCAACAACATCACTTTTCGAGATTCCCTATGTCCACCACATCAGCCTTCCCGGCACCATTAACAATTCCGCCGATGATATCCCCCGCCACATCCGCCGCCCGCTTCAGGGCATCATCCCGCAGGTGGGCGTATCGCTGGGTCATGCGCGGGTCCTTGTGGGTCAGCAGCTTCTGAAGCTGATACATATCCACCTGCCCGGAACTGGCCAACATGGAGGCGAACGCATGGCGCAATCCGTGAAGTGGCCGGAACTTCTCGGGGAGGCCTGCCCGCTTCTTGATCCGGTTGACAGTCTGCTGGGCGCTTTTCCGCTGCTTGCCTTCTTGCCCGGGGAAAACGTATTCACTCTCAGACCGGGGGTGCTCCGAAAGCAGCCTGTGGGCGGACTCGTTCATCGGTATCCTTTGGTCAGGCCCTCCCTTGGGGTCTCTCAGGGAAATAAAGCCCCGGTCAAAGTCGATGTCCGACCATTTCAGCTTGAAGCACTCGCCGCGCCTCATGCCGGTGTAAAGGACAAGGCGCATCATGTTGGCGACCTGCAGGTTGGGATCGGCATCTATGGCGTCTATCACGCTCTTGAGCTGATCGGGTGTGAGATCTTCCGTGGTCTGGTTATAAACGGTGGGCTTCTTGTGCTGCTGGCTATGAACTTTCTCGGAAAAAGGGGCCGACCATGATGCCGTATTTGTGGGGGAATTATGGCGTGTGCTTTTTTAGGCGACGAAAATGAAAAATAAGCGAGGTGGGGGTGGGAGATTGTGATGATGCTGGCAGGGAGGGGTAAAAAATATCAGAGCGTTCGTGAAAATACCGTCTTCATCGCCCATACCACCCAAGTACGACACGGACGGTCAGGACGATGGATTGATGAAAAGGAACAAGGCAGAGCCAAATGAATGACCCTGCCCTATAAGTTTTTGGATTGGGGTGGTTGATTATTTTTTTTTCTTTCTGGCAACACCAGCAAGACCGAGGACACCGAAGCCAAGAAGCAGCATGGTGGAGGGTTCGGGGACGGGGCCAATATCAGATGCTCCAACGACCCCCTCAAAACCGGGGTTAAATCCTTTGTTAAATGCATCGTCCCCGTAATAGCCGCTTCCTAAATAGGCAAAGGCATAAAAATGAATTGTTGATGGAATATTGGCAACATGCAACGTGAAACCAGAAAGACTTTCCCCCGATTGAACACCATCTGTCGTATAATTACTAGTAATCCAAGTTGAATAATAATCTATGCTGCTACCCCCGAGACTAGAATTATTCCAAGTTCCACCCCCATCCTGCCATCCAGAGGGTGAACCTTGTAGCGGATCATCTGGAGTATCAACGCCAAAAAAATATACATTCTGAGCATAAGAAAGAGGTATGTTATTTGTAACCGTAAAATTAAGTAAATAATCGCCAGGTGAGCCTGTTACGTTGTAATCTACTGCTATGCTTGAAGCATTTGCAAGGCCTACAAAGCCAAACATTAAAAAACCAATCACTAACCCTATTAAAAATTTCCTTTTCATTCCATTCTCCTTTTATTTTTTGTTTTTGTTTATCAAACCAAATAAAAAGCCAACCCACAAACGGGAGAAGGAAGGCGAGTTGGCGCCGTAAATTTCCCGAAGTCAGATGCATCATCAAAACCGATTCTAAATGGGGATGAAAAACAAGCGATGGAGGCAGCTCATCAATAAAATTAGCGCTTGCGCTTGACAAGTTTAATGCAAAATCCATACCATCTGTACCATCGAAAATAGTCGTTTAATATCAAATAAATATAAACCACCCCCAGCCCACTATCTCCAACTCGCTATTTAC
>CAYVTN010000409.1:0-2685 GCA_964454395.1 uncultured bacterium
TCTTTACTCGTCGAGGACCTGCGCCAGGAAGAACGCTTCCGTAATTTTTCGGAAATGTTCACCTTTCGATCATTGATGGCCGTGCCCCTGGTGTTGAACAATATCGTCATGGGCGTGATCATGATGGCCGCCAACAAGCCGGGCAGTTTTTTGCCCCAGGAATTCAACAAGATCGAAGTAGTGGGCCGGCAAATCGCCCTGGCCTTGAAAAAAGTCTTTTTATACCGCAAAGTCCAGAAACTCTCCGTGACCGATACCTTGACCGGGCTCTATGTACGCCGTTTTTTTCAGGAGCGCCTGAATGAGGAAATCATCCGGTCCAAACGCTATCATCAACAGCTTTGCCTGCTTATGCTCGACTTGGACCACTTTAAGGACATCAATGATCGGTACGGTCACCCGGAAGGCGATACGGTGCTGATAGAAGCGGCCCGGCGGCTTAAAACCGTGGCCGGCCAAACGGCGTTGGTGGCCCGCTATGGAGGTGAGGAATTTGCGGTGATCCTGCCCAACACCAGTGTGAACGCCGGGACGGAACTGGGAAAAATCATTAACCGGCACATGAAGGCCTCGCCTATTCGTATGGGCACCGGCCAGGTGGTCACAATCTCCGTTTCCATCGGCCTCAGCGCTTTTCCGACACTGGCCCGCGATCAGGACAACCTGCTGGCTTCGGCCGACCAGGCGCTTTACCAGGCCAAGCGCGAAGGTCGGGACCGGGTGGCGGTTTTTCAAGAATAAGGTTTGATGCCGGTTGGGTTCCAAAATCCCGGGAGAAAAGGATTGACAAGTTTGAGAGGATTGACTATACTAACATTTACCTACCGGATGGTATCATCAAAACGTTTTGAATTCACGTTATTCCTCACATGTTGAATCAGCTTATCGGGCGCGAATAGCCATGACCGGATTGCATTTTTTTCCCTAGTTGTATCAATAAGGCACGATAAAAGCCGATACTCTGAATGCTGATCTGAGACCGCGTGTTCAACCACGAAGGGCAACATCATCAAAGGAATTTGAAGGTGCCGGCTGAAAATTGACAAGGTATGACAAAGCCTTCCGCTGCGGGCTAGGAGAGACAGCGTCAACTTCAAGCAGCCGTTGCTGGGCCGGGCAGGACGACCCATGGGGACCATTTCAAAAGGACATTTCATTGCAAAAACACAATTTCCTTTAATGTTGGTCAATCATGACGACCATCGGGCCGCTCCAATCGTTCTTTAAATCCCGATTATAATATACAGCGCTGCCTTGCGCAGCCGAGTGACGCATCACCCAAAGGGGGAAGAAAGTTTCATGAATGTTACGGAATTAAAACATAAAAGCATTTCCGAATTAAACGCCATGGCCAAAAAAATGAAATTGACCGGCGTGGCAGGACTGAAAACCCAGGAACTTATATTTAGAATTATTGAGGCCCAAGCCTCCCAAAATGGGGATATCAGCGCTGAAGGCGTACTGGAAGTTCTGCCCGATGGCTTTGGATTCATGCGCTCGCCCGATTATAATTACCTTCCCGGTCCTGATGACATCTATGTTTCGCCCTCCCAGATTAGGCGATTTTCTTTACGTACCGGCGATACGATCACCGGCCAGGTGCGGCCGCCCAAGGAAGGGGAGCGGTACTTTGCCCTACTCAAGGTGGAAAAGATCAATTTCCAGAAACCGGAAAAACAAGAAGACAAGATCCTGTTTGACAATCTCACACCTATTCATCCCCGGGAGCGGCTGAATCTGGAATTCAAAGAAGGGGATATTAGTACACGTATCATGGACTTGTTGATCCCCATTGGGAAGGGGCAACGTGGTTTGATCGTTGCGCCGCCGCGAACCGGCAAGACTATTCTGCTGCAAAAAATCGCCAATGCCATCACCGCCAACCATCCCGACGTATGGCTGATCGTGCTGTTGATCGATGAACGACCGGAGGAAGTGACGGACATGCAGCGTTCGGTGAAGGGCGAAGTGGTTTCCTCCACCTTTGACGAACCGGCCGACCGGCACGTGCAGGTGGCGGACATGGTTATCGAGAAAGCCAAACGCCTGGTGGAAACCGGTATTGATGTGGTCATTCTGCTCGATTCCATCACTCGTCTTGGCCGGGCCCACAATACCATTATTCCTTCATCCGGCAAAATTCTCTCCGGTGGCGTGGACTCCAATGCCCTGCAACGTCCCAAACGTTTCTTCGGCGCGGCCCGGGCCCTGGAAGAAGGCGGCAGCTTGACCATTATTGCCACAGCCTTGGTGGATACGGGCAGCCGGATGGACGAGGTGATCTTTGAGGAGTTTAAAGGCACGGGCAATATGGAACTTTGTCTGGACCGCAAACTGGTGGAAAAACGGGTATTTCCTGCCATTGATATCAGCCGCTCCGGCACCCGCCGTGAAGAGTTGCTCATCCAGCCTGATGATTTGGCCAGGATTTGGGTTCTAAGAAAGGTATTGAATTCCATCTCCAGTGTGGAAGCGATGGAATTGCTGATTGAAAAAATGGGCAAAACCAAGACCAATAAGGCCTTCCTGGAAGCCATGAACGTGGGGTAGATGTTTTTTATTCCTGTGTTCCGGCTTGGATACTTTACTTCCATATCTAGTTCATCTAGTCCCTGTTGCGGAAACAGGTGGTGACCTTACCCTCGGGCGGTCGTCGGTTTGCAGAGCAAACCGCCTCAGCGAAGA
>CAYVTN010000410.1:0-2672 GCA_964454395.1 uncultured bacterium
CTTGATTCACCGACTGCTTACCGGCCTTTCCCCTTGCTTTAAGTCCTCTTAACCCTCGTCTCTTTCAAACAAGAGGTTTCTCATCTACTCTTGAAACCCAGGCCCGGCCAGGGTGACGTGAGGATATGCAAATGACTCGACGAAGAACAATATTCGTAGTATTTTCAAGTTTCCATTTGCTTGAATGGACGCAATGTCAACCAGTTCTTACGGGAAAAAAGTGACAAATCAATTGGAATCTCTATGACTCCAAGCAATAATACCGAGCTGAAACGTTCCATAGGTTTGGTGGGGGCGACCGGAGTCGGGGTGGGCGCCATTGTGGGCGGCGGTATTCTGGCTCTTGCGGGCATTGCCTTTAAGGTCACTGGCCCGAGTGCGATGCTGGCCTTTCTCTTAAACGGTCTTATCGCCATTATCACCGCCTGCAGTTATGCGGAAATGTCTGCCTTATTTCCGGTGTCTGGAGGAACCTATACCTTTTCAAAAAAGGTCCTGTCAGTTCCGGCGGCCTTCATGGTCGGATGGGTAGTCTGGTTTGCATCCATTCTGGCAAGCGTCCTCTATGCGTTGGGATTTGCATATTATGCTGCTGCGGCCGTCAACAGGATCTTCATTTATCTTCCGGCCTGGTGTCAAGTTCCCGGCTTGACGGGCAAAAACGGCATCATCTCCATTGCCCTCCTGTCTATTATAGCCTACAGCTTTGGGCTGATCCGCAAAAGCACCGGCGGCGGCCAACTTGCAACCTGGGGAAAGATTTTTGTGTTTGGCTTCATCATTGTCGCCGGCCTCTGGTTTTTGAAAGGACAGACAGCCACAAGCCTGGGTACCGAATTGACGCCTTTTTTCGTCAATGGTCCAATAGGGCTTTTTCAGGCCATGGGCTTTACCTTTATCGCTTTGCAAGGTTTTGATATTATTTCGGTGGTCGCAGGTGAGGTGCGATCCCCGGAAAAAACCATTCCGCGGGCCATGTTTATTTCCTTGGGCATAGCCCTGATAATCTATATCCCCTTACTGTTTATCATCTCCACCGTGGGTACAGGACCCGGAAAAAGTATTGTTGACCTTTCCATGCAACATCCTGAAACCGTCATCCCCAGGGCAGTGCAAAATTATTTAGGGAGGGGTGGCTACTGGCTGGTGATGGTGGCTGCCATCCTGGCAATGCTATCGGCATTGCGGGCCAATTTACTTGCTGCTTCCCGAGTGGTTCTCGCCATGGCCAATGACCGTACGCTGCCAAGGCACCTGGGCATTATTGGTGAAAAATATGGCACACCCGGCCCTGCCATCCTGCTTTCCGGGTGTATGATTCTCGTCATAATTTTTGTGGTCGGCAATGTCAACGCGGCAGGAGCCGCGGCCAGTCTCATTTTTCTCATATCCTTTGCCTTGACGCAATGGACGGCAATTACAGCTCGTATGCGTGTTGGTGCAGAGGCCTTTCCCTTTCGCACACCATGGTTCCCTTATCCCCAGGTCATCGGAACCATAACGTGTGCAGCTCTGGCGATTTATCAGGGAATTCAGGTCCCGCTTGCCGGATTGATCATGCTCGTCTGGCTGGGATTTGGGGGTATTCTCTATCTCTTCATCTTTGCGCAGCACGCCAGGATTAAGGATGAGTTTGCCGCCACTCTGGACCCCCAGGTTTTTTTATTGCGGGGACAGAGCCCCTTGGTATTGGTCCCAATGGCAAACCCAACCCATGCCCATTCCATGGTGGAATTGGCCAACACCTTGACTCCTCCGAAAATCGGCCGGGTTTTACTCCTTTCCATTGTCGTTCCCCCTCCGCATTGGCAAAATGGAGAGCCCTTCCGAAAACTTATTGACTCCCAGGCCGTACTGAAGGAGGCACTGACCACTTCCTTTTCCACCGGCTTGTCTCCTGAAGCCCTAACCACCATCGCCGCCAATCCATGGCATGAAATTAGTAGAGTTTCAAGAACACATAGATGCGAGAGCCTGCTTTTGGGAATGGGCGACCTGGAAGACCCGGACGCCCTAAAAGAGCTTGAAAATCTCATGAGCCAGGTTACTTCCAATGTGATAGTGCTGCGTGCACCTGATGGTTTTGAGATCTCATCGGTAAAAAAAGTACTCGTGCCATTGGGCGGACAAGGACAACAAGATAGACTAAGGGCCCGTTTATTGGGAAGTCTTTATAACAACGGCACCCGCGAGATTACCTTTTTGCGAGTGTTACCGGAAGACACTCCTCCAAAATCAATCCAGAAGGCCAGAAATTGGCTGGAGGAGATGGTACAGGATGAAGTAGCGGGCGAGGCGCTCATTGAGATCATCTGCAGCAATCAACGGGCGGAGAGGATAATTGAGCGGGCGGCAAATGTTGATCTGCTGATCCTGGGTCTGCAACGGTTCGCCCGGCAAAAAAAATCTCTCGGCGATATGGTCTTGCGTATTGCCAGGCAGACATCCTGCGGGTTGATTTTGATCAGCCGAAAAGGATAAAAATGATGTTAACAGGATTTACAGCACATTTATTAAAGAAAAAAATGTTTCAGTACCGGAACTCGCCCTTACCGACAAGGTCTCAAAGATCTTTTGGGAATACGTAAACGGAAGATGTCCCCGGAGGGCTCTGGTGCAAATAGGTTGGTGAGGAAACAGAAAAGCCCCTCTTTTAACCCCTTGCTCGTTTC
>CAYVTN010000411.1:0-2659 GCA_964454395.1 uncultured bacterium
ATGATTGGACCATAAGTTTTGTGCCCAATCAACCGCTTAAACCTTCCACCAATTATACGGCGATATTCAGTCCGGAAGGTCTGGAAGGCGTGAATAAAAAATTATCAGTGCGGGCGGAAACGTCTTTTTATACGGAGCCCTTTAAAGTCACCCAGTCATCCTTGTTTTACCGCGTGGACCAGATTACCGGGAAACAAATGGAAATCATGGGCCAATTGGATTTCAATTACCCTGTGAATATCGATGATCTGCGCCGCAATACAACCATCGCCGTGGGAGGTCAAAGCCGGCCGGCGGGGATTGAAAAATCAATAATTCCCACAAGATACTATTTTAAGGGGCTGCCTGTAAAGCCGTCAAAAAAAATACAGGAAGTTGAATTAACCTTAAATAAAGAATTGAAATGCATCGGCGGGACCAATCCCTTGGGAACGGATTACCAACGGTATATGCGGCTGCCGAAAAAACCAAACCTTGAAGTGCATGAATTGAAACTTTGGCATGAGCCGGGAACGACCTTTGTCAGCCTGATGTTTAACATGCCTATATCAAAAAAACAGGTTAAAGACTATGTGACTATTAGTCCCGCGATCCCGTGGGATGTTGAAACAGAATATGCCTGCGCGGTTTTAAAGGCCGACTACCAGCCAAATAAAAAATATGTCATTAACGTCGGCAAGGGAATGGTATCCAAGTCAGGCGAGGTTTTGGAAAAAGAATACAAAAAAGAGATTTATATAAAGGATTTGCCGCCGGAAGTTAAATTCGCCCGCAAAGGCAATATCCTGACTTTGAGCGGACCTAAAACTCTCGCGGTCAAAACGACCAATCTTGATCGTGCCAGGGTGGAAATACGAAAAGTTTTTAAAAATAACCTGATTGACTTTATGAATGATCCCCAAACGACCAGACGCACTCATTTTGTTTTTGGCGGCGACATTAATGTCAAAGAAGGAAAACTCAATGAAGCGGTGACGCAATATATCAATTTGAGCAACTATCAGAAGGAGCCCTATAAAGGGTTGTTTCAGATTCGATTAATGGATCCGGAGCACTATTATGCAGGGGATTCAACTTGGGTTTTGTGTTCGGATATAGGTTTGGTGGCCAAACGCTCGGGGAAAGATTTGTGGGTGTATGCCCTCTCTTATAAAACATTGGAGCCGCTTGCTGAGACTGGAATAAGCTTGATCAGTACGAGTAATCAAGTAATGGAAAAACAAAAGACGGATGAACAGGGGCGGGCCATATTTAAAAACTGGAAAAAACATGACTATGACCTCCGGCCTTTTTATATTCTAGCTGAAAAAAATGGTGATTTTTCATTTATGAACTTTAGTTGGACCCAATTGAATCAATTTCAATATTCAATTGGAGGTGATTCCCAGGCACGGGAAGGGGTGGAAGGCTTCTTGACCACCGAACGGGGTGTTTATCGCCCCGGTGAAAAAGCATTTATCACGGGCATTGTGCGCAATGCAAATAATACGGTGCCATTCACCCGCCGGTATAAATGGAAGATGTTTGATCCCCGGGGAAATATATACAAAATATGGAATAAAAGTTGCGATGAAAACGGCGTGATGACAACCGATGTATCATTTTCACCCGATGCCCTGACGGGGCAATACCGCATACGATTGATTTTGGGTGAAAAGGTTGTCGGTTCCACCAATTTGAAATTAGAAGAGTTTATACCTGATAAATTGCGGGTAAATGTTAAAACCGGCAAACGGTCTTTTGGCGTTTCCGACCCCTTTAGTTTTGCCGTTACAGCCCGCCAAATGTTCGGCGCCCCGGCGGTTGGAAACAAAGTGCAAACCCATGTTAGATTTTATTCGCGCATCTTTACGGCCAAAGCTTATCCCGGGTATACCTTTTCTGATGGGGGAAGATCTTTTCAGGACGAAGAAATGGATCTGGGGCAGGAAAAACTGAATAATAAGGGTGAATATGCTTATGTCATGGAGATTCCCCGGATTACACCTCCATCCGCTCTTAAAGCTTATATCTATTCTGAAGTATTTGATTCCGGTGGCAGACCGGTAAGTGGTTCCGGGTATGCCGACATCGATGTTTATCCCTATTATCTGGGGATAAAGGTTCTTGGCAAAGCGCCCCATCTGGTGGATCAACCCGTTAATATTGATTTTGCCGCCTTGGCTCCTGCCGGGAAACCCGTTAAAGCCAAAGATGTCCGGTTGGTTGTCAAACGAAAAGGTTGGTATTCCATTTTTCATCATGGCGCCTGGGGACGTTCCCAATATCAATCTTCGTCATATGAAGAAATAATAACCAACAAAAAAATCTCCATAGATAAAGCACGTCATTATCATTTCAATCCCTCACGCGAAGGCGAGTATAAAATTATGCTTGTCAGCCCCGAGGGGATGCAAAGTAGTTTATCCGTTCGGGTCATCGGACCCGGTTATGAAACAGCCAGCCTGGAAGCACCGGAAAAGCTTATTCTGACACTTGATCAAAAAAAATATAAAATCGGTGATCAGGCAAAAGTATTTGTGAAGGCTCCTTTTCCGGGCAAATTAATCCTTAGCCTTGAAAGGGAAAAGGTGTATGAGACCAGATCTATCGATATGGCGGCCACGGACCAGGTTATTACCCTGCCGGTCAAAGAAGAATATCTGCCCAATATGTATGT
>CAYVTN010000412.1:0-2652 GCA_964454395.1 uncultured bacterium
CACCCGGCCGGGCGCCAGGGGAAGACTCTTCAGGGGTTCACCCATGCTGATAAAAGGCTTTACGCAGCCCCCGGTCATCGGCTGTGCTGCGGGCATCTTGTGTCCTGGTCTTAGCCCGAAAAAGCTGCCCTCGGTGTCCCTTTCACATAATATCCATACCGTTAGGGGAAAATTGGTCCGAGGTGCGCTTCCGGCTTGGCCAGCCTGGATACCCAAAAGACCTGGGTAGTTACAAAGTCGGGTAAAACAAATAAACGCCGGCCCGGGAAAGAGGCTTTCCATGAGCGTATCCACACCACCAAACAAATTGTTGCTGATCGACGGCACGGCCCAGGTCTACCGCGCTTTTTATGCCATCAAAGCGCTCACCGATCCTGAAGGCCGGCCGGTCAATGCGGTTTACGGCGTGGCGGCCATGATGCTTAACTTATGGCGCCAGGAAAGGCCCACGCATATGGCCGTGGTATTTGACCGGCCTGAACCCACTTTCCGCCATCAGCTCTTTCCAGCCTACAAAGCCCAGCGTGAAAAAGCACCGGAGGATTTGGTCCGCCAGCTGCCGGTGATCAAAGCCTTGTTGGAGCAACTGGGATTCCCGGTGGTGGAGCAGGCCGGGGTGGAAGCGGATGATATTATCAGCACCATGGCCACCGAAGCGGCTGCGGCCAAGGCGCAGGTGCTGGTGGTGAGCAGTGACAAGGATTTATTTCAAATTGTGGGCAAGCACGTCGGCATGCTGCGTCCGTTGCGGGGCGGTAAAGGGGACTATGAACATCTGGACAGCAACGGCGTGGCCGCGACCTTTGGCGTTATCCCCGAGCAGGTGCCAGAAGTTTTAGCGCTGATGGGCGACAGTTCCGATAATATCCCGGGGGTGGCGGGTATAGGGCCCAAAACCGCGGTGTCTTTGATTTCCCAATACCGCAGCCTGGATAATCTTTACCGCCATCTGCCGGAGCTTAAGCAGGAAAAAATCAGGGAGAAGCTGCAGCACCAGCGCGAACAGGCCTTTCAATCCCTGCACTTGGTCCGGGTTTTGACCGATGCCGCTCTGGATAAAAAGTGGGCCGCCTGTATTGCACCGGCTGAGATTCCCGCCGGAGGCCGGGAAAGCCTGGGGCGCTTTGGATTCAAACGTTTGTTGGCTTCCATAGCACCTTCACAGGAATCCGCAGTGTCGCCGCCGGTCTGGGGCAAGGAGGTGCGCCTTCTGGATGATGTACCCCTGCTATGCCGGGAAGCGCGCCGCCAAAAACACTTGGCCGTGGAACTGGTGCGCGGGCACCTGGTCATGGCCGTGACAACCGGCCAGGCCGTGCAATTGCCCTTGGGAGACCTTACGCCGGCTGCAGTGCTGCAAGGCCGACCGGATCTGCTGGACTGCCTGGAAGATGAAAATATTACCAAGATCAGTTACCAATTCAAGCCCTTGCTCATGACGTGCTATGCCTTGCAACGCCAAGCCCGCGGCCCGGTGGAGGATCTGCACCTGGCCGCCCATTTGCTGGATTTGCCGGCCAACGGCCTGGAACGGTTTGTGGAAAGGCTGTTGGGGCCGGTAGGACCGCAAACGCCGCCGGGCGCATTGGCCTGCGCCTTGCTCCAAGTCCATGAACAGCTTCTGCAAAAATTGCGGCAGCAGAAGTTGGATCAGGTTTATAGCACCATTGAAATGCCGCTGCTGCCGGTGCTGGCCAAAATGGAGTGGACCGGCGTGGCCATTGATGTTCCGGCTGTCAATAAACTGGGCAAGCAACTGGGGCACAGCCTGGATCGCCTGGAGGGGGACATTCAGGAAATGGCCGGCCATGAATTTAATGTGCGTTCGCCCCAGCAGTTGGCTGAAGTCCTGTTTGACCAGCTCCAGCTCTCACCCGGAAAGAAAACCAAAACCGGACGCTCCACCAGCGTGGACGTGCTCGAAATGTTGGCGCCTCTGCACCCCCTGCCGGCTAAAGTCCTGGAATACCGTAAACTGCAAAAAATCAAATCCACTTATCTGGATGTGCTCCCCGGCTTGATGGCCCCCCATGATCACAGGTTGCACACCACCTTTCACCAGGTGGGCGCGGCCACGGGACGCTTGTCCTCCACCGATCCCAACCTGCAAAATATTCCGGTGCGCACGGAGATAGGACAGAAGCTGCGGGCCATGTTCGTTCCCCAGGAGGCCGGTGGGTTGCTGCTTTCCGCCGACTATTCCCAAATCGAATTACGGCTGCTGGCCCACCTTTCCCAGGACGGGCAGATGCTCGCGGACTTTAAAAACAACCGCGATATCCATGCCACCATGGCGGCCGAGATTTTTGATATTCCTGTTGAGAAGGTCACGCCCGACATGCGCCGCCAAGCCAAAACCTGCAATTTCGGCATTGCCTATGGTGTCAGCCCTTACGGTCTGGCCAAACAGATCGGGGTTCCGCCTTTTCGGGCCAAGACCTTTATAGATGGTTTTTATCATCGTTATCCCGGAGTCAGAACTTATCTGGACCGGACCGTGGCCCAGGCGCGGGCCGAGGGCTTTGTCACCACCTTGATGGGGCGTAAGCGGCATATTCCTGAGATCCACTCGGCCAACCGTACTATCCGGGAGGCTGCGGAACGGATGGCCATCAACGCGCCCATTCAGGGATCGGCTGCGGACCTGATCAA
>CAYVTN010000413.1:0-2647 GCA_964454395.1 uncultured bacterium
AGGGGGATACCAAGATAAAAAGCCATTTTTATCCCTAAGTCCGACAGGCTCCTAGCCCGGCAAAGCTGGAAATAAAAAATTTGTCTCACACGGGGTGATGTAAGGGCGAAAAGTTTTTCGCCCTTACAAAGGAAATTTATCCACCGTAAAACCGTCTGTCCATCCGCTCTTTAAACCAAAGATATGATTTTTAAAATTGCCAATCTCTTTCGGTTTGTGGCAAAATCCGTAGTTGACTGCCGCGGTTGATCCCGCGGCCAAGTCCAGAAATCATATGGAGGATCCGATGGCGCACCCCAGAAAAGATTCCGTTCCGGTTTCGAAAACCCGCCCGTTACGGCTGGCTGCCCGATCTGCCCGACCAGCGCGATGTCCTTTACACTGCAATTCGTGCAGTCCCCAAGAAGCTCCCCAAGAAAACAGACCTCCGGCCGCAGTGCTCGCCCGTGGAGGACCAGGGCAATCTCGGCAGTTGCACGGGCAACGCCCTGGTGGGCGCGCTGGAATATCTGGAAATCAAGGACAACAAAAAATTCGCGGATTTGAGCCGCCTTTTCGTGTATTACAATGAGCGCGTTATCGAACATACGGTGAAGACCGATGCGGGCGCCATGATTCGCGATGGCATTAAAAGCCTGAAGAAATACGGCGTATGCACGGAGAAGAAGTGGCCTTATGTAGTTTCCAAATTCGCAACCAAAGCCACGAAGGCCTGCTACAAGGAGGCCTTGGACCATCAAATCACAGCCTATCAGCGCATTGCCACCTTGGATCAGATGCGCGCCTGCCTGGCGGAGGGCTTTCCCTTTGTGTTCGGTTTCTCGGTTTATGATAGCTTTGAATCTCAGAGTGTGGCCAAAACGGGCGTGGTGAAAATGCCCAAGCCGGGAGAACGCCTCCTGGGTGGCCATGCGGTGCTGGCCGTGGGGTATGACGATGAAGCCAAGCGTTTCACGGTCCGCAATTCCTGGGGAACAGGCTGGGGACAAAAAGGGTATTTCACCATGCCTTATGATTACTTGTCGGACCGCAACCTTGCCGACGATTTTTGGACCATCCAGGCAGGGGAGCAGATGTGAATTAACAAAATAGGGCCCTTAGGGCAAGTAGCGGTTAAGCCGCCTCCGAATTCGCTTTAATTAACTGAACCTATTTTAGTTTTCAACCTATTTTTTCAAAGGATACCGGTCTCACTCCTTTTTACAACTGGTGTCAGACACGCGGGAAAGGCTATACTTTTTTCATAAGGTAAAGCTTGTCACTCAAACGAAGCGGGCCGGGGACAATGATGGTGGCTTCCTGTCCCTTTTCGGCGCGCACGGCCTCCTGCTCATTGACCCGCAGGCTGTCGAGCGTAAAGCGCAGCACCCCTGTGGTGGGTCCGATGACCAGGCAATCATCTCCCAGCGCCAGATCGGAAGCTTCCAGTAAAAGATGGGCCACCTTGGCCTTGGGATAATAGTTGAGGACTTTGGCGCAATATTGTTTGCGGTGGGTGGCCTGGGAGCCGTAATGGCCGGCCCACTGATCGGGATTGTACCCCAGATAAAAACCGTCCGAAAAGCCGCGGTGGTAGACCTGGCTGACCTGGGTTATGAGTTTTTCTTTGAGTGCAGGGGTGTATTGGTTCTGAGCAATGGCGGCCAAAGCTTCGCGATAAGCTTCCACCACGATGGCCACGTATTCAGGCGAACGGGTGCGGCCTTCGAGCTTCAGCGCCGTGGCGCCACTGGCCACCAAGCGGTCCAGAAAAGGAAGGGTATTCAAATCGCGGGGACTCATGACGTGGTGGTTGTCAATGACCAGCTCCTTGCCGGTTTCCTCATCAATCACGCGGTAACTGCGGCGGCAGGGCTGAATGCACTCGCCCCGGTTGGCGGAGCGGTTGTAATGATGCAGGGACATGGCACAGCGGCCGGACACGGCCACGCACATGGCGCCGTGGGCGAAGAGCTCGATTTCCACCTGACGGCCCCGAGGCCCTCGCAGGTCCTGTTCTTTAATCCCCTTGACAATGGCTTTAATCTGTTCCAGGGTCAGCTCCCGGGCCAGCACGATCCGGTCCGCCCATTGGCTGTAAAAGCGTACGGCTTCCAGATTGGATACCGAAGCCTGGGTGGAAAGATGGGCTTCCAGCTGAAGATCGCGGCACAAGGTCAAGGCCGCCATGTCCGCCACAATAACCGCATCCACGCCAATGCGTTTGGCACGCTCCAACAAGGCTCTGGCTTGGGAGAGTTCGTCATCATAGATGATGGTGTTGAGGGTCATGTAGGTGCGGCACTGGTGTTCACGGGCGCGGCTCACCACTTCCTCCAAGGCTTCAGGGGAAAAGGAGACCGCATTTTGCACGCGCATGTTAAGCGGACCAACGCCAAAATAAACGGCATCAGCCCCGGCGTGCAAGGCCGCGGCCAGAGCCGCCCTGCTGCCTGCGGGCGCCAATAATTCAGGAATGGGAAGACTGGACATGGCGCCATTATACCGGAAAATCCGGGTCATTTGTTCAACTTGCTCATAATAAAGTCCACTAATTGCTCAACCCCCCATGTATCGCGAGGCATTAGCTGTTGCTGGAAATAAAAAAAATAGTAAGTACTATATATTGAGTTTATTTATAAGATTATGGTGATCCAATCACAACTAT
>CAYVTN010000414.1:0-2639 GCA_964454395.1 uncultured bacterium
CAGTTATTAATGGAGACGCAACATACATAAGGTTTTTAATGATTTTAAGTCCGAAAGACTCCTAGATTCAGCTCAATTTAAACATGTGCTACGACACCTACCTGGATTTGCTCGTATGGCGAAATTTCACGCAAGACGAATACGAACCTGGCGCGATTGGAACTTTCTTGAGGAGTGTCAAAAGCGTTTGACAATGATCCTGTGCCACCATATATTAATGCTGATTTCAACTTATTTGGAGTAAAGGGAAGTGACATGAAAAGGTTTAGTGACGCTGAACTGGAAACGATGCTGGATGACCTCGAGTCTGACCGGGTGGAACGTAAACAATCGTTTAAAGGAGATACACCCAAAAAAGCACGGCAGGCTGTATGTGCTTTTGCCAATGATCTGCCCAACCATAACCAACCAGGGGTATTATTTATTGGCGCCAACGATGATGGCTCCCCCTCCAATGAGCCAATTACTGATCAACTGCTCCGCAGTCTTGCTGACATGAAAAGTGATGGGAATAATCTACCATTGCCTGTTTTAACGGTTGAGAAACGGATTTTAAAAAGAACTACAATGGCGGTGATGACAGTTCGTCCTTCAGACATGCCTCCCGTTAAATATGAAGGACGCATCTGGATACGAACCGGACCGCGTCGCTCTATTGCCAATGACCAGGAAGAACGCATTCTTAATGAAAAAAGAAGATATAAAAATCTGCCTTTTGATATCTATCCCATTCCAACGGCAAAACTATCGGACCTTTCCCGGCTTGTTTTTGAAAATGAATACTTGCCGGCGGCCTTCGCCTCGGATGTGTTGGAAGCCAACAACAGATCGTATGAAGAGCGATTGGCATCATGCAAAATGATTGTATCACCAACAGAACCTATACCAACTGTTCTTGGATTATTGGCACTGGGAAAAAACCCTCAGGATGTTTTCCCGGGGGCGGTTATTCAATTTCTGAAAATTGACGGGCTCGCATTGTCTGATCCGGTTGTTGATGAAGAAAATATTGGCGGGGCCATGGTGGAGTTGCTGCGGCGTATTGAAGAGAAATTAGCTGCTCATAATCGAAAGAGCATTGACGTGCTATCGGGTGCCACCCATACTATAGTTTCTTCTTACCCACTTCCGGCTCTGCTGCAGATCGTCTATAATGCGGTCTTGCACCGGACCTATGAAAACACCCATGCCCCTGTTCGTGTTTACTGGTTTAATGATCGAATAGAAATTTCCAGCCCCGGAGGGCCATTTGGAAATGTTACACCTGAAAATTTTGGCCAACCGGGTATTACGGATTACAGAAATCCAAATATTGCCGATGTATTAAAAACCTTTGGATTCATTCAGGCCTTTGGGCGGGGGATCGCGATTGCGCGGGATGAGTTGAAAAAGAACGGTCATCCGGAGCTTCAATTCAATGTCGACCGGAGTAATGTTCTGTGTGTGGTAAGGAGAAAGCCGTGAGCGTTCCGATTCTCACCTTTTTTAACAACAAAGGCGGCGTTGGCAAAACATCATTGATTTATCATTTGGCCTGGATGTATGCCGGTTTACGCAAGCGTGTAGTAGCTGTTGACCTTGACCCCCAAGCCAATCTGACAGCGGCTTTTCTCGAAGAAGACAGAATCGAAAGTATATGGAATAGCCCGGAATTGGGTTCCACTATCTATCATTGTATCAAGCCGCTTGCCGGTGTCGGTGACATTGCAGAACCGGTATTGCAAAGCATAGCAACGGATCTATACCTCATTCCGGGAGATGTTGACCTGTCCGGCTATGAAGACGCACTTTCCAATGAATGGCCAAACAGTATGGGGGATAACAACCTCTACCGTCCCATGCGCATCCTAAGTTCCTTTTGGCAGGTCATGCAAATGGGCGCCAATAAAGTCCAGGCGGATATTATCCTGGTGGATATCGGTCCCAATCTGGGCGCCATCAACCGTTCTGTTCTGATTGCCACGGATTACGTGGTGATTCCCCTGGGAGCGGATCTTTTTTCATTACAGGGCCTGAAGAACCTCGGGCCAACATTAAAAAGTTGGAAAAGCAACTGGGAAAAACGGCTGAATAATTGGAGCAACAGCAAGGAGGTTAACACTTATCCGGAATTTAAGTTGCCCAAAGGAGAAATGAAACCGATAGGTTATCTTTGCCAGCAACATGGGGTTCGTCTGGACCGGCCGGTTAAGGCCTATGATAAATGGGTAAATCGCATTCCAACCGTGTACAGGCAATTTGTTAAAGACGAGGCGGCAGACCCGTCTATAAAGCAAATGAATGACCCCTATTGTTTGGCCACCATAAAACACTATCGCAGTCTGGTGCCTATGGCACAAGAACATCGAAAACCAATTTTTTACCTAACCTCGGCGGATGGTGCCATTGGCAGCCATGGCGACGCCGCCAAAGAGGCTAAACAGGATTTTAAAGACCTGGCGATTAAAATCGCAGAGAAGATGAATATGCGGATCTGAAGCAGTGAGGGACTCATTTATCAAACTGCACATCTGGATCACCGACGACGCCCGGAAAGTCCCGGTGCTGATCAAGAGCGATATGGCGACCGGCTCTGTCGATACGTGTAAAGGGGACGGTCTTGCTTAATTACCTATTGACATCATGAAGAGGTGATAGTA
>CAYVTN010000415.1:0-2639 GCA_964454395.1 uncultured bacterium
AATATTGGAGGCTAAACGCTCGGTGTGATCGCCGCAGCCGGCATCCACGATTGCCGCCCGCCCATCGACGAGAATCAAATAGACCGCTGCATCCTGCGCCGACGTGAAACCGTCACCGCCCACTTGCCAAATTTCACTGGTTATCTCCATTCCCACGGCTCCGTGCTCCACGGTTAATCAAATAGTACCCCACGCCTTTTTTGAGTTTCATGAAATCCCGGTCCCCATTAAGCGCCTGGTTGACCGGTTTATGCATGTATTTTGGGAAAAAATTTAACGCCCGGCAAATCTTTGAAGGGAGCATCCTGAGTCCAGAGAACACATTGATGTTTTCTGGCTGTAGCGAAAATTATACTAACTGCCATGGGTATATTATATTTCATGCCAATTTTGGCAGCACTCATGGATATGCTTATATTGAGATCAATAATTTCCCCTTTTTGCATTGCAGCTATCGACTGTAACGCTTCGTCTTCACCGGCTTCACGCAACACGACTTTAAAAACTTCAAAAATGGTAAGAACAGGGACTATAAAGGAAGAAGCATCTTCTAATGGCAAAAAAAATGCGTTGAATTTGGCCCTCCGGCAAAGTATTCTAACCACCCAGAGGAATCGACGATGTTCATAGACGGTCGCCTTCACGCTCAAACGCTGTATTGATTCCTTTTAAGAAACCCCGGAACTCTGAAATATCTCTGTCTGGAATTAATTCAATCCTTCCTTACCACAATCGATCGAGGACAGTCAATAATTCGAGGCAAACGCTTGCGTCACGGCCCGGCCCTCGCTTATCCCTGTGAACGCGGTGGTTGTGCCAGGCCTTGGCCCGGTTTCTATCTCCTCAACCCAGAGTTATCCGTCAATTCCCTTTAGCTGTTTTCTATATCGCCAATCTCTTCTAATTGTGTGGCTTGAATCTCCATTAAACTCTGCCATTGCTTTAGAAGGAGGTGATCTATCTTTTCATGAATCAGTCTTATTTCTACCATGTGGCGGATCATAGGCGGTCATGTCTGACTTGCAGATGTAGCATCCATCAGACCACGCAGAGAAATTTCGCTTGATCATTTCAGAGATTATGTTTCCTACCGCGGAGAATGGGATGAGGGCGCCTGTGGGAAAGCTTTTTTTACACACTGTGCAACTGTTTTTATCCTTTTTCATTTTTAGATCCTTTTGTCGAATGATGAGGCCTGTCGATCCCCTTGGGTTCAACGCACACAACGTATGGTGAAGTTTTCTTCATCTCCACTTGCTATAGGGACACTCATTTTAGGCACACGGCTTCGGGCCAAATCACTGAAATATTCATTGACATTAAAAGTATCTAACATGTATATATAGCCACCAATCTGGAAACAGAAGTTTCCAAAAATACCCAAAAAATACATAGAAACTCCATCTAAACAGAAGCCACGAAGGCTGGTCTGCTGATCGCAACCTTGCTCGTGGCTTTTTGTTTTGTAATCTTAATTGTCGTTTTAACAGATAACGAAAGTACGAAACCACTTCTACAATTAGATAAAGGAGACTGGGTTATGCATATGGCGGATGCTTTAATTTCACCAGCTGTCGGAGGTGTTGCGTGGGCGGCTACTGCCGGGTTGATTGCATATAGTTCCAAGAAGGTCAGAGAAGGGCTGGATGACCATAAGGTTCCGCTCATGGGCGTTTTGGGTGCGTTTATTTTCGCAGCCCAGATGATTAACTTTACCATTCCGGCTACGGGATCCAGTGGCCACTTAGGGGGAGGGATGATCCTTGCGATTTTGCTCGGCCCCTATGCTGCCTTTCTTGTCATGGCGTCGGTTTTGACCGTCCAGGCGCTTTTTTTCGCCGACGGCGGCTTACTGGCGCTTGGGTGCAATATTTTCAATTTAGGCTTTTTCCCTTGCTTTGTGGCCTATCCCCTTATCTTCAAACCCATCGTTAAAGGTCAGGCCACCCAGAGCCGAATTCTTGGCGGCGCCATTGTTTCCGCTGTGATTGGCCTCCAGTTGGGTGCTTTTGGCGTGGTTCTGGAAACTTATTTTTCAGGCATTACGGAACTGCCTTTCGGTACCTTCGTATTGTTGATGCAGCCGATCCATCTGGCCATCGGTATTGTGGAAGGCCTGGTCACGGCTGCTGTGGTTGGTTTTGTCTGGAAAGCCCGTCCCGATATCGTCGCTGCCGTAAGCAACCCACAAGGCGGCCGTTCTTCCATGCGCACAGTTTTAATCGGGCTTTCCGCCACCGCTATCATATGCGGCGGTGCGTTGAGCTGGTTTGCCTCAGCCCATCCGGATGGCCTGGAGTGGGCCATGTTCAAAACCTCGGGCAGTGAAGAGTTGGGGAACCCGGAGCATGGGCTGCATGAATCGTTGGCCCATATTCAGAATAAAACCGCTTTTCTGCCTGACTATGGATTTAAATCCCAAGGGGACGAACCGAAAGCCTCGGAAGAATCACACACATCTTGGCCGGCGGTGGATGCGGGGACATCCGTAGCCGGACTGGTAGGTGGAATTTTGACCCTGTTTATGGCAGCAATGATCGGATTAGGGTTGAAACGACTTAAAAAGAGTACGCCATAGGGTTACCTAGTGTCCATCCGGAAATGGTAGATTTTGCCCGAGTTCAAGGCGGACGGCAAAT
>CAYVTN010000416.1:0-2629 GCA_964454395.1 uncultured bacterium
CGCGCTTTTTTGTGCGAACACGGGCCACCGGCATCCAAACCGACGCCAAGGGGGTATGTGCCGTGGAAACCGAACGCGGCCGCATCAACACCCGGGTGGTGGTCAATGCCGCCGGGCCTTTTGCTATCAATGTGGCCAGGTGGGTGGGGCTGGAACTGCCCATTTATCAGATGCGCCGCCAGCGCGTCTTTGTGGCGCCGCATCCCAAAATTCCGCCGCAGGCGCCCCTGATCATGGATGTGGACAACGAGTCCTACTGGCGGCCGGAGACCGGAGGGGCGTTGTTGGGCTGGCACGATCCCGAGGAGCAGAAAAGCGAGCCCCTGGAAAACCCGCAGGGTGACTGGGAATTTCCGGCCTTTACCCTCAACATGGTTTCCCGGCTCAGCCCCTTTTGGAACGAGGTGGTGGACGATCTCAAGCAGGAGGACATTTCGGTGTATGCCGGACAATATGTGCATGCCCCCGATGATCAACCCATCATCGGGCCGGTGCCCGCCATCCCCGGATTTTATCTCAACTGCGCGTACTGGCCAGGCGTGATGCTATCTGCCGCCGCCGGGCGTTGGACCTGCGACCTGATTACCGGCAAGATGGACCCCAGGGACAATCCGCTGCGGCTTAGCCGGTTTCAAGAAGGTGTGGCCGCCCCGCCGGGGGCGTTGATGCGCGGGCGGCACTAAAATACTCAGGCTGGTAGGCTAAAGGCTGTAGGAAAACCTTTTAAAAAAACAAAGAGCGTTTGTACGGCTCGGGGTCTTACAGCCTGAAGCCGTTTATAGCCAGGAGAAGAAGTGATGCAGCGTTTCGAGTACTTTACCCAACAGGATTGCCAGCGTATCCACGAAACCACCATGCGGGTGCTGGAAACCGTGGGCGTCGATTTCGGTTACCGGCCGGCCATCGATGTTTTTCAAAAAGCCGGTTGTAAAATCGACGGCCAGCGGGTTTTTTTGTCTGCTAAAATGGTGGAACAGCAGGTGGCTAAAGCCCCTTCCCAGTTTACCCTACAGGCCCAGCCTTTAAAGGTAGTACTTTACAACAATGTTTAACTAAATGAATTTACAATAAAAAAACCTCTGGACAATGAACTCTCCTTCAGATACCATACGATAAAAAATTATATCTGGAGGAGGAGACCAAATGTTAAGTCCTGTTTTTACACCGTTTATCAAGAATTCCCCGATATCCGTAATGGCTCGCGGCATGCTGGAGCATGTGCTGAATCCCGACCAGATGGACCAATGGTTCCAGACCACCGCCAAAAACCAGTACACCAAGGATATTTTATTTTCGACCCTTTATGACCTGATGAGCCAGGTCGTGCTGGGAAGCCGCCGCTCGGTTCACGCATCCTTTCAGGCTTCAAAGGAAAAGATAGGCGTTTCAATCGTATCGGTCTACAACAAATTAAACGGCATCGAACCGGAAACATCGGCAGCTCTGGTACGATACGCCGCTGGACAGGTGGAACCGATTATCCAGAAGCTTTTGGGCAAACGGCTTTCTCCGCTTCCTGGCAAACGCATCAAGCTACTTGATGGCAACTGCATCAAAAAGAGCCAGCACCGGATTCAGGAACTGCGAACCATCGCGGCGGGACCCCTTCCCGGAAAATCGCTGGTGGTCTACGATCTGTCGCTTCGGCTGCCTATCGATGTGTTTCCATGCGAGGACGGTCATGCCCAAGAGCGCTCCTTGTTGAAAACGGTGCTGGTTACCATTGAAGCCGAAGATGTCTGGATTGCCGATCGCAATTTTTGTGTTCTCCAATTCACTTGTGGTATCAAGAACCGGGGCGCATACTTCATCATCCGGGAACACAAAAATTACCCATTCGAGTTGATTGGAAAAGAAAACTATATCGGCAAAATAGAAACCGGAACCGTATATGAGCAACTTGTCTTGGTTCGTGATGAAACAGGCCAGGAAAATACCTTCCGGCGCATCCGTGTAAAGCTCAAGAAAGAAACCCGTGACGGGGATGGCGAAATTTTCATCATTACGAACTTGTCCAAAAACGCCGCAGACGCCAAAAAGGTGGCACGGTTATATCGGGACCGTTGGACCATAGAGACTGCCTTCCAGCATCTGGCGCAATACTTGAATTCCGAGATCGACACATTGGGCTATCCTCGTGCCGCCCTGTTCGGCTTTTGCGTGGCATTGGTTTCCTACATCATCATGGCAGTCATAAAAGCTGCGCTTGGCAGTGCGCATGGTGTCGATTACGTAGAGAAAAATATATCGGGCTATTATGTGGCCGATGAAATAGAGCATGTTTATCGGGGGATGATGATTGTGATAAGCAATGATCAGTGGCGGGTGTTTCGGAATATGCCGCCCAATATATTGGTACGGCTACTGAAAAAACTCGCCGGGAATGTAAAATTGTCAGCATTTCAAAAGCATCCCAGAGGCCCGAAAAAGCCACAACCCAAAAGGGTTTCTATGAAAAACAAGCCCCATGTTTCAACGGCTAGAATACTTGCAAATAGAAAGAAAAAATAGTACTACCTTTAAAGGGCTGCCCCGTTTACAGTCAAGGATTGAGAACATATGTTTTTTGTGGTTGCCTATGATGTCGTGGATGATCGCAGGCGTACCCGTCTTTCCAAGGCTCTCAAGG
>CAYVTN010000417.1:0-2626 GCA_964454395.1 uncultured bacterium
GGGATGGAATCAAGTTGTCAAGTTAAGCTGATTTTGTTTTACATAATTTTCTCCCAGCCATACCGCATTGCCGGCTCCTTGCTTGCTAATTTCCAAATATCCGCCAAGTTCTGCACAACTAAATCCGAGTTCTCTATAGAGGTCGGTGGCTGGCACCGGATTCCCTCTAACTTTTTTTTACCGACCTTCTCTTAACTTCATAACTTGACCCCGTCCCCCATCACCAGTTAACAGTTTTATTTCCATCGCAGGTCGGGCATTGCACTGTGCCATCATCACAGTCAGGACAGTCTACCACTGTGTCACCGTGACATACCGGATACGTGACAGCATAGGCAAGATAAGACATGGTCCCCAGAAAAACAATCAAGAGGAAACACTTCAACAACCGCATATTTATTTCCTCTCGATCTTATAAATTTCAACTTTGTCGGGGAGGGTGACTTCGACTTTCCAATTACCCAAGTATTTTATCCGCATTGAATTTAAGTAAGGATATGTTTTTTCTATATTTTCTTTATTGCTTTTACTTCTCAACAATTCTCTATAAAGGTCGAATGATTCCATTGATCCAATTATTGCTCCATCAATGAGGTTCACTAAAATAATTTTGTCATATTCAGTTACAAATAATAAATCACTCTCAAAATCAAACTTATAATCCCTGGTAGCCATATCAAGCCAAGTTTGCCAAATGATTTTCCCATCAATGCTAAGACAAGCCACCTTCATAGGTCCTAGTAAATATATCCTTTTTTGTGCTTCATTATAAGTTACTGCTGTCGCGAATATAGGCTGTTCCCATAATTTTTCTCCATAACGGTCAAAAAGAACAGTTTTTTCTGGGGCCTGAGCAATCCCTACAACGTAATCGCCGTTTTGAATAAAATAGAAATGAAATCCGGGGTCTTCTTTAAATTCATATCTTTTCAACAGCGTTCCTTTCATATCGTAGAAGTAAAGCACTTGCTTTTGCGCCCAAGGATCACTGGTTTTGACAATAGCATAAGTATAATCAGGAGACACATTCGTCACGCCCGCATTCGGATCTGTTTTGATTTCTCCCACTTTCTGGCCTGAGTCATTGTATATAATGGTATTTTCTGTCTGCACATCTTCACTGCCAGGTTCACCGTTCTTATAAATGCCTATATCCATATGTAATTCCAGTAGAGCATTGTTGCATTTTGCATACCATATTTTCTTCATATGTTTTTTTTCGTTATATGACTTTAGCGATTTTCTTATCGCACGTCTTTGGTCATCAGTAATCAATTTAGCGTGCTTTTCAAAAATCACATTACCTTTAGCATCAATTATTTTAGCCGTGTCCTCTTTTCGCTTACTATCTAAATTATTAATTTCGATTCTGTTCCGAGTCTCACGCTTACCCCGCGCTGCCGCGGCCATCACCGGCTGGGCTTGTTCAAATTCATGCTCATTGGCATACCGGCCGATTAATTTCAGCCGGATTTTGTCGGTGTCATAGACATAGTCTCCAGGTGCGATGGTGGGGGTTGGCTGGGGTGTATTAACCGGTTTAACACTTGCTGGTTTTGCAATCTTGAGTTTTTTCTTTTTGGCCGGTCCTTCTGCTGCTTCACTCATGCTGGCGAACACGACCATTAAGATAGTTAGGATGGTAAGAAACCCACTAATGCTAAACAATAGTTTTTTCATCGTCATTCCCCTCCGATATAGGTTTCCCGTTTTTTCAGCGATAGTGACCTCAAGCCCAAGGGCAAATTAACTATCAGGACAGCCGGATCGGCTTGTCCCAATAAACAGGGTATAATTCCCTTGGGAGGATCAGATGAAGGCTTTTCCCTGCTTTGTTATGACGGCACGCATTTCAAAACCATGTTCGGCGTCAATCTCTGGGCCATTCCGGTCGTGCTCTTGCCCCACCGGGTCTGCTTGCATATCGGCTATTCACTTCACTCGGTCAGCGCAACCGATTTGACCCGCTCCGTCCATGAAGCTTATGCCTCGGTGCCGGAACACCTGGCCGAAAACCTCCTGGCTCATTGCGACCGAGGCTCGGCCATGAAAGCTTCTTCGACCAAGCAAGCCATCAAAGACCTGCTGGGAGCGCCAGTCCATTTTGGGCGGCCCCACACGCCGGATGACCAAGCCTGGATCGAGTCCTTCATCAAAACACTCAAGTACCACAGGGATACACCACAGTCATTTATGCAGGTTGACGACATCGTGCACCGGCTGGGACGCTTCCCGGATATTTACAACAACGACCCGCACAGCTCTCTGGATTACGTCGCGCCACTCCAGGCTTTGGCCGGGCAAAAGGAGGTGATTCTGAGCCGGCGACAACAAAACCTTGCCCTGCTCGCCAGCGGCGCTATGCTGCCTGGCAGACGGTCAGGCAGAGCTTCACAAAAGCTGCAGTGCAAGCGGCTTGAGGTCAAACTCGCTGAAAAACTCCGCAGACCATTTCTTATTTTTTTATCAAGATTGTTGTATTTTTTGAACTATGGTGTAATTTTTTTATTTAATTTTCCTCATTTATTCCCTTCTCCCCCATGGCCTTGTCCAGCAAACTCTGGTCCTCGGGCGTGTTGTAAATGCCCGTCTTCACCCTCCCGGTTTCGTCGCTACTCCCACTTCG
>CAYVTN010000418.1:0-2611 GCA_964454395.1 uncultured bacterium
TCTCTTGTTTGCCATCCAGTCCGTGTAAAGACACTAAACCATAGCGATCCGTTTCAAGAGACCGGATAGCCTTTTGTAATGCCTCCTTAAACGTTCCGCCTAAGGCCATGGCTTCTCCCACGGATTTCATATGAGTCGTGAGCGTAGGGTCGATTCCTTCAAATTTCTCAAACGTAAAGCGTGGAATTTTGACTACCACATAATCAATGGTGGGCTCAAAGCAAGCCATGGTTTTTTTGGTGATGTCATTGGGAATTTCGTCCAGGGTGTAGCCCACGGCTAAAAGCGCCGCGATCTTGGCTATGGGAAAGCCCGTGGCCTTGCTGGCCAGGGCCGAAGAGCGCGACACGCGGGGGTTCATTTCAATGACCACCAGGCGCCCGTCTTTGGGATTGACGGCAAACTGGATGTTGGAGCCGCCGGTTTCCACCCCGATGGCACGGATGATGGCAATGGCCGCATTGCGCATATTCTGGTATTCCACATCAGTCAATGTCTGCGCCGGCGCCACGGTAATGCTGTCGCCCGTGTGCACGCCCATGGGATCAAGATTTTCAATGGAGCAGATGATCACCACATTGTCGGCCTTGTCCCGCATAACTTCCAGTTCAAATTCCTTCCAACCGGTGACCGACTCTTCGATCAGGATTTCGTGGATCAGGCTGTTTTCCAATCCCAGGGCCGCGATCTTGCGGAATTCTTCTTCATCATTGGCCACACCGCCGCCCGTGCCGCCCAGAGTAAAGGCCGGACGGACGATCACCGGGTAACCTATACCTGCGGCCACGCGCACTGCTTCTTCCAATTCCCGTCCCAGGCCGCTTTTGGGCAGATCCAGGCCCAGGCTTTGGATGACCTCTTTGAACTTTTGCCGGTCTTCTCCCCGGTGAATGGCCTCGATATTGAGGCCGATCATTTCCACCTGATATTTCTCGAACACACCGCGCTTGGCGGTTTCCACGGCAGTATTCAGTCCGGTTTGGCCGCCCAGGGTGGGCAGGATCGCGTCGGGCCGCTCTTTTTCGACGATCCGTTCCATGACTTCAGGCGTAATGGGCTCAATATAAGTACGGTCGGCCATTTCCGGATCGGTCATGATGGTGGCGGGATTTGAATTAACCAGCACCACTTCATAGCCTTCCGCTTTGAGAGCCTTGCAGGCCTGGGTGCCCGAATAATCGAATTCACAAGCCTGGCCGATGACAATGGGACCGGAGCCGATGATCATGATTTTTTTGATATCTGTACGCTTAGGCATGCTATTCCTTTCATAGGTCCTATATATAAGACCTTTAGGACCTATTTCATCATCTCAATAAAGCGGTCGAAGAGCCCGGCAGCATCATGAGGACCGGGACAGGCTTCCGGATGATGTTGGACTGAAAATATGGGGAGTTTTTTATGGCGTAGTCCTTCAACAGTGCGGTCATTCATATTGACATGGGTGATTTCAACCTCTGGTGGCAGGCTGTCCGCTTCTACACAGAATCCGTGATTTTGGGAAGTTATAGCCACGTGGCCCGTGGCTTCTTCCCGCACCGGATGATTCACACCGCGGTGCCCGAATTTCATTTTAACCGTACGCCCGCCCAAAGCATGGCCCAACAACTGATGTCCCAGACAGATCCCGAAAATCGGCAGCCTGTCCATCAGCCCTTTGACCGTTTCAATCACATAAGTCACGGCTGCCGGATCGCCGGGACCATTGGTGAGCATCAGCCCGTCCGGTTGACAGGCCAGGATCTCCTCAGCCGGGGCGGTGGCAGGCACTACGGTCACCTTGCAGCCGCGCTTGCTCAGTTCCCTTAAAATATTGGTCTTGGCGCCGCAATCGATGACCACCACATGATGCACTGCCGCAGGGTCCTGGGAAAAAACATAAGGTTCCTTACAGGTCACCTTCTTGACCAGATCGAGTCCTGCCATTTTGGGCGCATCCTGGGCTTTTTGGGTCAAGGCAGCCACATCTTGATCCACGGTGGATAACACGCCGTTCATGCTGCCTGCTTCCCGGATATGGCGGGTCAGTGCCCGCGTGTCAATACCCTGCAGGCCGATGATATTGCTTTTCTTCAGCCATTCGTCCAGGCTGCCGGTGGCCCGAAAATTGGACGGCCATTCGCAAAGTTCGCGTACCACAAACCCGGCCACCTGTGCTTTGCCGGATTCCATATCTTCCTGGTTGACGCCGTAGTTGCCGATCAGAGGATAGGTCATGTTCACGATCTGGCCACTATAGGAGGGATCGCTCAACAGCTCCTGGTATCCGGCCATGCCCGTATTGAAAACCACTTCCGCCGCCACTTCTCCCTGCGCGCCAAAGGCGCGGCCTTTAAACATCCTGCCATCTTCAAGCACTAAAAAAGCGTCCACAAAACACTCCTATGTATATATTAATGAAGAAAACCGGAAAAACATCCCTGAAGCAAAATTTTTCCACAAAATTCTTGATAATATAGCATAAAACCATTTTATTGCAATCATTATTTCCGGCCAGAATTCGCTGTCAAATTCCGAATCGGCTTTTAGGCACAAAGGGATTTATGAAAAGTAGGTTCACCTGAATATCAAATCACCTATGCGGACATAGGAGGCCCAAGGTGGGCTGCCA
>CAYVTN010000419.1:0-2603 GCA_964454395.1 uncultured bacterium
GGAACTTCGTTATTATACCATATCATCAAACGAAAAAGTCCGACAGGCTCCTAGTTAGTTCCTGTTGTGGAAAAATTTATTTTTCAGTTATGGATCCGCAGTACATACGGTAATTAAATCGATCGCTTTAAATTAAAGGAGATTTTGTAGTAGGGGCACGGCATGCCGTGCCCCTACCGTCTTGTATAAAAAATAGACTTTCCACAACAGAAACTAGTTGGTGGAATGATTATGAATTTTGGCGATCGCATCAGTGGCTGATTCACGGACAGCGGCATCCGGGTCATGGCAGGCGTCGTTGAGGGCAGGAATGGCATGGTACGCTGTGGTTCCGATATATCCCAAAGCTTCAGCGCAATAAAAACGCACCTCATGGTGATCATCCTTTAATCCCCATATCAGCGCCGGAATGGCTTCATAACCCGCCGGTCCAATAAAAGAAAAACTTTCCGCAGCATAACGGCGTACCAGTTGATCGGGGTGAGCCAAGGCTTGGCATAATGGTGGTACCAGTTCACCGATGCCGTCCTGGCTTGAGGCCAGCTGGGTAATCATCTGATAGTGCAGATAATAATATTTATCCAACGTGGTTTTAAACAAGGGCAGCACATGGTGGCGTATAACCGTATTTTGGTCATCGTAAGGGGGCAAGGCGAAAGGGCGTAAATTGCCACTTCTGTCTTTGAGGGCATTGAAGATGCGCGTCAAATCACGGCGTTTGGGAAGGCCGATATTGGTCATGGCTTCCAGGGCATAGCTGTAAATGAAATCTTCCGAAAGCGGCCCTTGAAGCAATTCAAATAAATCAGGAAAAGCTTCATTGGCGGGTGGTCCAATCTGGCCTAACAGGGTCACCAGCCGGCAGCGTTTGAACGGCAGGGCTTCTTTAACGGCCGCTACCAGGGCTGGTACCAGGTAAACATTGTGGGGGATCAGCCTTTTGATGGCCATGGACGCCATTTTAGACAGGCTTTCTGACTTGCCCAAAATCAGCGAGATAAGCGGAGCACAAATATCCTCGCCGGTAGGTCGGATTTTGGTGAGGGCGACGACAGCCGTGCCTTGCACAGCTTCATTGGAATCAGCGAGCAGGAGCAGTATCTCTCTAAGGGCGGTCCTGGCTGCGGGGCCTAAATCACCCAGGGCTTTGACGGCATTCAAGCGATTGCGCCAGTCCAAACGGCGTGTTTCTTTAAGCAGGGACCGTAAATCATCATCGGCGTCATGATCGTGTACAGCCACTGTTGGCCACCCCCTTTCTTTTCCATAATGCGTTGCCGACTTTTGCTTGTCCAGTTAATTTTTAAGCAAATCCAGTATTACCGGCACGATGTCGGTCAGATCGTGGATGCGTGGCGCGTAGGCCTGCGCCATTGGCCCGTAAAGAATCGTGGGCACAGGATTGGTGGTATGGCCGGAGGTGCCCAAGTCCTCTATATTACCGTGGTCGCTGGCCAGGATCACCGCAGTGCGGTTAAGATCCAATGCGTCAAGCATGGCTTCAATAAATAACTGCAACTCACTCAGGCAGGACCGCATTTCTTCCCAATGCCGGCGATGACCAAGAACATCGGTCATAAAATATTCGAAGAGGACAAATTCATGCGTGCCTGCCAGGGCGGCCAAGCGACGGCCTGCCTCCTGGGGCGCTAAATAGGGCAAGGGCCTGGCCATGGTCCGCAGAAAACGTCCTGTGATATCATGATAAACAGCCCGGCCTTTGAGGTAATCCTTCTCGTAGCGCAACGCCACGTCGGCGCACAATACTGCGGTGGTGGTGACGGAGTGGCGCCGTTTGCGGCGCCTGATCAGGTCCCAGTATTCTTTCCTGAAGCCATTGGCAAAAGTGGCCCGGTACCCCAGTTGCCGGCAACGGGCAAAGATGCTGTGTTGGCAGAGGATTTCTTTTAAAGCCTCGTTGGGATAGGCACTCTTGTGATAACCCAACAATTGAGGCGCATTGATCCCGGACAGCAGGGCAGTCTGGCCGGTGGCGCTCTGGGGCGTGCCGGACACGCCCAGGCAGGCGTCGGTGGGTACCACGGTGGCCACGGAGCTGCGGCACTCCTCATGTCCCACCAAGCGGCATTGACTGCCCAGGGTGATAAGGGGCGAGGCCAGGGGATTAAGGTTGGGATTGTCTTCGCCCAGGCCCAGACCATCAATAAAAAGGAGTATGAGCTGTGTTGCCATAACCATCCTGTTGATTATTAACCGCGAAGGGCGATTTTAAAAATAAAAAAAATATACACGCCCATTAAGACCAGTCCTTGCAGGCGGCTAATGTGGGGTGGTTTTTTCCCCAAGGGAATAATGAGCAGGGTTACCGTCAAGAGCAGCCAAAAATCCAGGTGCAGCGCCGCTTCCGGAACGATAATAGGCTTGATAAGCATGGCAGCGCTCAGAATAAGCAGCAGATTGAAAATATTGGAGCCGATTAAATTGCCAACAGCCATATCGTTGTGGCCTCTGATCATGGCTACCAGCGAGGCGGCCAATTCGGGCAGGGAGGTGCCTATGGCCACCACCGACAATCCGATGAGGAATTCGGATACGCCCAGTTGACGGCTGATGTGAACCGCACCGCGAATAAACAATTCGGA
>CAYVTN010000420.1:0-2596 GCA_964454395.1 uncultured bacterium
ATTTATCAAATCCCCCTTGGTCCCCCTTTGCAAAAGGGGGAAACTTCGTTATTATGCCATATCATCAAACGAAAAAGTCCGACAGGCTCCTAGCTGGATTAGATCCTGTAAATCTGGATGATTTATCCCGACCGGATAAATTTATAATTGGGACGCCTACGGCTGCCCCGACCGGTGAAGTATATGATTGGGACGCCTACGGCTGCGCAAAATCCGCAGATAATCCAAATACAGACTCTAACACAATTTTAATATTTCCTTCATACAATCCTGATCAGCCCTTCCTACCATGCACGCATGCGGATAGGACAGTCTAACCTTGAATGCCGGGTAAGAGGAGGTGATGGTCGGCTCTATCGAAAGATGTTGGTAAATGGAAGGCCAGACGCTGCTTTGGCCGCCAGCAGAAATGAGCACTACGAGGATATTCATGCATCGCCGCCAACCTGTTCTTAGCACAAGGAGGTCATCATCAATCTTTTTTCTCCAAAATAAAGGTTGAAGGACAGCAGGTAAGTTCCCATCTTTGCACTTGAACGCATGAAACCAATCCGCTACAATCGGCAAGGTCGATGATGTTACCGTATGCTGAATCAATCATTTTTAAAAAAGAGAGGTCCTAATCATGAAATTGCTTAATACTCTGATCACGTCTGTTTTGGCATTGGCTTTAAGCTTTCCCTTGGTACAAGCTGTCGATACCTTGAACGGCGCCGGCGCGTCTTTTCCTTATCCTGTGTATTCCGCTTGGGCTTACGATTACAACCAAGCGACCGGCGTACAAGCCAATTACCAATCCATTGGATCCGGCGGCGGGATCAAGCAGATCAGTGCCCGCACCGTGGATTTCGGCGCTTCTGACGCCCCTTTAACCCCGGAAGAATTGAACAAAAATAACCTGTTGCAATTCCCGGCCGTTATAGGCGGCGTGGTACCGGTTGTAAACATCAGGGGTGTCAAAGCCGGTGATCTGAAATTGGACGGCGAAACTTTGGCTCGAATTTTCATGGGTGACATTAAAAAATGGAATGACAAAGCCATCACAGCCGCCAACCCCAAAATGAAATTGCCCAATGCGAAAATCACCGTGGTTCATCGTTCCGATGGGTCGGGCACCACGGCCATTTTCTCCACCTATTTGGCGGCTGTCAGCAAAATGTGGAAAGACAAAGTGGGTGCAGGCAAAGCCTTGGATTGGCCCGTGGGTATCGGCGGTAAAGGTAATGAAGGGGTGGCCAACTACACCAGCCGTTCCAAAAACGCCATTGGCTATGTGGAATATGCTTATGCAGTCCAGAACAAACTGGCCTATGTGGACCTGAAGAATGCAGCCGGTAATTACGTAGCGCCCGGCGCCGAAACGTTTGCAGACGCTGCGGCATCGGCTGATTTCAAAGCCGCCAATCACTTTGACCTGTGGCTGGTCAATGCGCCCGGCAAAAAGGCCTGGCCTATTGCCGGCGCCACCTTTATTTTGTTGGCAAAAGAGAAAAAAGATGCGAATATAAAGGTCGTTAAATTCTATGATTGGGCCTTCAAAAACGGCGATGCCAAGGCCAAGGAATTGGTCTATGTACCGCTGCCGGAGTCGTTGAAAGACAAAATCAGAGCTTATTGGAAATCAAACGGTATCTAATCCGATCATGCCAATAACTGACGGGATAGGCGGAAGGCTGAGCGTTTAGTCGCTCAGCCTTCCGCGCAATCGATTCCGTCAACAACAACGGGACAAGCAATCGAGAATCGAAAATCGGAAAAAGCACTCAATTGCGGTCGATTTTTCGTGTTTTTGGACTAATTACTCAAGTTCTTGCGGCCTGCCCCGCCAGTTCTGTTTTTAAGGCACTTTCAGTCACGCTTGGGTTAACCCCCAACCAGGAGTTGATAAAACAACCATGGCGGTAGAAACAGCAAAAAAAAATGTGATTGACATTCTTTTCTCAGTCATTACCGGCATTGCCGCCGCCGCTATCATTATTTTCATTATAGGCATCCTGTGGGTACTGATTTATGAATCCTTTCCCGCCATTCAGAAGTTCGGTATTTTCCATTTCCTGACCTCCACCGACTGGAATCCGGTCAAAGACAAATTTGGCGCCCTTACCAATATTTATGGGACGATTATTACCACTGTTTTTTCGCTGCTGTTGTCCATACCCGTGGCCATTGGCATTGCTGTTTTCCTTACCGAAATTGCGCCGTCTTATTTAAAAGGGCCCATCGGTACGGCGATTGAACTGCTGGCTGCCATTCCCAGCATTATCTATGGTATGTGGGGGTTGTTTACCCTTGCGCCGATCATGAGCAATATGGTGGAACCGGCCCTGCAGAAAATGACGGCCGGCATTCCCTTTCTAGCTTTTCTGTTTGCCGGCACGCCCATGGGCGTGGATATTCTTACGGCCAGCATTATTTTAAGTATTATGCTTATTCCATTTACCGCCAGCATTGCCCGTGATGCTTTTAATCTGACGCCTTCGGTGGTCAAGGAATCCGCCTATGCCCTGGGCGCCACCCAGTGGGAAGTGATCAAGGATATCGTTCTGCCTTATTCCAAGTTGGGCGTTTTTGGCGGGGTGGTATTATCCCTGGGCCG
>CAYVTN010000421.1:0-2556 GCA_964454395.1 uncultured bacterium
AAGATGGCGCTGCCGGGAAAGGAGACGTCTGCGTTCCCTTTGATACTCACGCTTGGCGCTGTTTAATTGTTTCTCCGCCTCCGCCTGGTTGTGTTCAATGGCCGCCTGGGCTTGTTTTTCGGCTTCCTGTTTCACCTGCTGCCGGTGGCGCAGGTCGCGTTCCTGCTGCTGCATGCTCAAAGGCTTGCCAAAACGGTAGGAGAGGGTGAAACGATGCACCAGCCCCAAAGATTCCGAACTGAGCGCATAATCCAGCAGAAAGCCTTGATAACGGCCGCCGGCGCCGGCGGTCCAGGCTTCGCTGTTCCAGCCCGCGCGCAGGAAGGCCATGTCAAAAAAACCCCACTCGGCGCCCACAGCGATCTGCGATGTGCGCCAGGTTGACTTTTCCCACATACAGGACAACACCATCCGCTGTTTTAAGGGCCCCTCAAAGTGCTGCTTATAAGCCAGGCCGCCTTTAATCGTTAAAGGCAAGGCATCCGTGGTATCTTTTAATTTTAGTCTGCTGCCCACGGCATTTTGCAGCATCATGCCGGCGCTTATATTTTCCCAGGGCAATCCCAGCCAGGCCAGTTGGGGAAAGCGATAGTGCAGCCCAAAGTCCAAGCCCGCCCCTATGGCCTCGTCCCCCAGCAAACGTTGCTGGTCAACACGCAGGGTCAGACCGGCGTCAAACCGGTAAGGCAGGCTATGGCTGTAGCTGAATAAATATTCACGCATATCCAACGTCCCGGCAGGGGCGCTGCTCAGACGCGCCTGGTCGTCACGTACCACGATGCCTTCTGTCCCCAAGCGGACGGCGCCCACCGCAAATGTGCCCCAATCCAAAATAGGATACGCGATGCCGAAGAAATCATAAGGCGTGTCAAAAAACAGTTGAATGTGCATGGCCGAGATCTCAATCTGGTCAAGCTGGGCCAGTCCTCCCGGGTTCCAGAACAGGGCCGAGACGTCATCCGCCAAGGCGACGTAGGCCCGGCCCATGGCCAAGGCTCTGGAGCCGGCGCCGTATTCAAAAGGGTTCTGGGTGCCGGCATCGGCCGTCAGGCCATGAGCGGTCATGGCGAGGGCCATGCCTCCCATTACCATCAGAACGGAGATGAGCCTGGTTCCGGCATGCCGCTGATGAAGATTGTCGCTCATTTGATCACCGCGATTTTCAATACCATCTGCTTGCTTGCGCCGCTGGCAGGATTGACTTTCAGCACGGCAAAATACACGCCGTTTAATACCACATTCCCCTGGCCGTTGCACCCATCCCATTGGTAACGGTGGAGCCGCGTGCTGCCCGCCTGCATTTCCTTATCCACCAGGGTGCGCACCAGTTGTCCTGTAATATTGTAAATTTTCAAGCTCACTTCGCTGTCATTTTCCAAATAATATTCTATTTCCGTATGCCCCCGGCCGGCGGCAAAAGGATTGGGATAATTGATAAATGACGCTTCCAATTGACGCGAGGACACGGCCATCAGACCGGACATCATGGGGAAGGTGTCGGGCGGGTTGGCCGTGACCAGCATGGGCGTATTGTTCGTGAACTGACAATCCACTTGTGTATTGAGAGCAATGCCAATTTTAAAAAACTGTTGTCTGGCGTTGGGACTCATGTTTATTTCCACAGTAATATTTTTTGTAGTTCCCGGTTCTATCAGCAAATCTTCGTAAGCAAGGGGGGCGTAAACGTCGTCCTGACCGGCGGTGCTGTTCGCCGTGACCAACACATTGCCTGTTTGCGTGTCACGAATGCTGACCTGCGACACAAAATCGCCGACCGGCAACTTCTGGCCATGATTATCCTGGACAGTCAAGGTCACCCCCCGCAGGTTATACAACGCCGATCCCATATCATTGGGATTGGTCAGTAAAAATTGCAGTACGGGCAAGTCACTTTCCTCTTGCGCCACTGTGACCGGCGCCAAAGACCGATGACTAAGGAGCAGATAGGGTTTATCGGCGGAAACGCCGGCATTGCAGGCAATGGGAAGCGAGTACCCTTCCAGAATAGACGGGTTGGTCTGATCCTGGGCATGAATGGTATAAGTTAATCCCGGTTGCATAAAGCGGGGCATGACCGTGGCCTGGCCATTAACCAGCGTAACCGTATCCGGCAGATCCCAAACCAGATCCTGATTAACCACCGAAGACAAGCTGACCGTATCATTGGATGCTGCCACGGTATAGGAAATCATATTCATCAAATAAATATTGACTTCTTTGGGATAACCCGCAGTAGCCGGGGCAATTGTTCCCAAAAATCCGGGAGGCGAACCGGAGGTTAAATATTGATCCGGCGATAAAACGACCAGTTGATAAACCGGTGTTTTGGTGGCTGTCGGCGTATGGGTCGGCGTATGGGTCGGCGTAGAAGTAACCGTGGGCGTAGGCGTCGGGGTATGCGTCGGTGTGTGGGTATGGGTGGGGGTATGGGTCGGACTAGGCGTAAACGTCGGTGAATGCGTCGGGCTAGGCGTAAACGTGGGTGTAGGCGTCGGTGAATGTGTCGGGCTATGGGTAAATGTGGGCGTAGGCGTCGGTGAATGCGTCGGACTATGG
>CAYVTN010000422.1:0-2544 GCA_964454395.1 uncultured bacterium
AAGATAACTATGTGGTTGTTAAAGTGGATAAAGTACGGTTCGGGAGGCGTTGAGCTTTTCCAGCCAGGGCCTATAATGATGGCCTGCTTCCAGAATGTGTCCTTGCCGCCACCCCTAAAAAAGTTAACGCTTCCATGGCTTCCAACTCGCCATAAGTATTAAATTCTTCGAAAAGGTTCAGCAGGTTTTGATGGTGGCCATCCCATTCGGGATGGTTGACGCTGAACTGCGCTTTCCAGGCGACGTCATCAAGAGCCATGGGACCTCACGAAAAAGGATGATGAGAAAGCCGTTAAAAAAAGTGATGAAGAAAAATGCAGAAAAGTGTAAAATACAGCCTCAATAAATTAAACCTCATTAATCATTTAATTGCAACCATTCTTGTTATCCAGGGCGCTATCGTCTAGGGGTTAGGACGGGTGATTCTCAGTCATCAAACCGGGGTTCGAATCCCCGTAGCGCTACCAATTCGCCAAATGTGAGTTGGTAAAGCAACTAAAGACAGAAAACAGAGAAAAAAGAACTTCCGTTGTGGTCAGTGTTCCGTTTTCAATTCTCACGCCCTTAAATATTTTTAGTAATTATTTTTAACTACTCCTGTCTAACACGGCCATAACCTGGCACAGGAGGCGGCCAAAGGGCATTTCTATTCAAAAAGCCGGAAGTCTGTCAAAAATCCGTTGATTTCGCAGAGATCATTCCAAAACCTACCAATACCTTCCCCAAAGGCAATTATTATCTTATCGATCAATTCGTATGGATTTAGCAGAGCGGTTTCGTATTAGTGCACCGGCGGTTACGAAATTATATTTTGAACAGGAAAAGTTATGGCTTGATGAAAAAGCCATCCGATTTAATATAAAGAAAAATTTAAATATAATTAAATAAGCAGGGGTCTCCCCTATGCCAATAATTCTTGCCTTTACATCCCCTCCGCCATGGCCAGTAAGTGCCGTACGGTTTTCCAATTTCTGGTGGTGGCCTTAAGTTTCAGTTTCTTTTCCAGAAATGTATTGGACAATTTGGTTCTGCCGTAGCCTTGCGGACAGTACAAATATATGCTCTGATGGAGTCCGCGCCGGGCGGTGGCATCACTCTTGATCGTTTCCACCTCGTGGAGCAGATCCTCGTCCGGTGCCCGGTCAAACAAGGTCACATGCAAATAGGCCGGATCTTGGGCGGGAAGAAAAGGATTGTTGGCCACCAGTGCCTGCCACTGGACTTTGGTTCTGAGCAGCACGGTGACATCCATTCCAAAATGGTGATTGATGGCGCTTTGGAGTTGGTCTTTCAAAACGGGCCGGGAAGTGATTTTGCTTTGGAAAATGATATTGCCGCTTTGAATATAGGTGGCCACCCTGCTGAGTGGGATTGATTCCAAGAGGCGTACCAGATCATTCATTTTGATTTTATTATGACTTCCCACATTAATGCCGCGCAGCAGGGCTACATAAGTTATCATCTTTTCTCCCTTGATATTGAATAATTGTTATCTGGTTGTATAATAAAGCATTATTTTTCCCATGGGAGAAAAAATGTCAATCATTGCATGGACCCCAAAACTTTCCGTTGGTATTGAAGCCATTGATCAGCAGCATAAGGAACTGATCAGGCGGCTCAACCTGTTTGTGAGCGCCATGAAGCAGGGCAAAGGCAAGGCGCAAGTGGCGCAGGTCCTGGCGTTTTTGGAAGAATACGTGGTGACTCATTTCAGGGACGAAGAAACGGCCATGCAGCGCTATGGTTATCCCAGCGAAGATTTCGGGGAGCACCGCCAAGCCCACCAAGGTTTTGTCCGTCAGGTTCAACAAATCAAAGAGCAGTTGGATCAAGAAGGCATTACTTTGCCCTTTGTGGTTAATTTGCAATTAGCCCTGGCGGAATGGCTCATTGATCATATCGGCAGAACCGATGTGGCCATGGGTGCCTTTATCAAGGGCCACCCCGACTATCCTGCCAAAAACTAAACCCTCAGCTCTGCCCATCCAGGGACCAAACGGTTTGTTTGATGCCTTCGCTGTAGGGCGTGGCCTGGAAAAAGGTCTGATGAAATCGGCTGCTGTCAGAAAAAGCGGATCTCAAAAAAATCGCCGGGGCGCAGGGCGTACCCATCTGGAACAGCGAATTTGGGGCGAATACCATAGGCTGGGTCCGGGAGGGCGTTGCTTTATTCCATGATCCGCAAAATGACGGCTGGATATTTTGGCCCTGGAAAAAAGTCCGAAGTAACGCGGACAGGCGCTACCGTCATTTGTACGGCATTAAAACCGCGGCCAGATGGAAAGCCGTCCAACGTTGCCTTACGGCCTGATTTTTTAAGCCCGGCAAAGAAGCGGTGATGGCCGGACTCAATGATTTTTTGGAGTCTGTCAATATTGATTATTGCGAGCTGGGTCAGGAAATGGCCGATGCTTTAAAATAATAGCGCTTACCGAAAATAGCGGCGGTGATAGGGCACCGGGCTTCACAAATATCCCGACTCATTTCTTCAGACTAGGAGTCTGTCGGACTTAAAATCATTAAAAACCTTATGTATGTTGCGTC
>CAYVTN010000423.1:0-2534 GCA_964454395.1 uncultured bacterium
TTTTTCTTTTCGGGCTGCCCATGACGGGCGCCTGGTGGAAGTTTATCCTGGCCGCTGTAGTTTATGTATGCACCACCATCGCGGTGGGGATCTTTATCTCCACCATTGCCCGCAACCAACAGCAGGCCATGATGGGCAGTTTCATGTTTCTCTTTTCCGGCATCCTGCTGTCGGGTATGATGTTTCCGGTGGAGAATATGCCCGATATTATCCAGGGCATTGCCTACCTTAATCCCATCAAATATTTTCTGACCTTGTTGCGCAACATCATGCTTAAAGGCGGGGACAACACGGTGTTCTGGACCAATCTAGGTGCGCTGATTGTGCTGGCCGCCGGCATGATGGGGCTCTCGCTCAACCGCTTCCGGCAAACCTTGAATTAGGGTCATTGCGGTATTACCATATAAAAATAAAACACTCAACTTTAGCAAATTTGCTAAAGTTGAGTAAAACATTAAAAACGATTCACCACCAAGGCACCAAGGCACCAAGGTCACAAAGGCGCACAAAGGAAACCCTTGCCTTATTATTTTATTTTTCTTGGTGTCCTTGGTGGTGAATCGTTTTTAATCCGGCTTGGCCGGATTAGAATCTGTGCCGGTAAGGTTTACGCAGGTTGCGTAAGGGCGGGTTTCAAACCCGTCCTTACCATAAGACCGCGTCTGACGGCTTGGGCAGACGGTTTTTTTATTTGAGGTTAAAGTTTTCCTGCAATGCTTTTTCCAGCAAGGTTTTATCCTGCGCCGACATTTGGGCGCCAAGGGCTTTAATTATTTTAAGGCGGGTGTTCAGGCTTTCCACCATTTGATTAAAAGCGTATTCCATGTCGTGCAGTTCGTCATGCTGGCGGATGTGCATGGTAATATTCAAATCCCCGTTTTCCACGGTCTTGAGCATCCGTTTCAGGTTGAACAGCGGACCTGCGATACGGTGGGAATAAAGCAAGCCGAAGATAAGTACAAAGATGACGCCCAGGATGAGGGCGATCAAAATCGGCAGCCATAATCCTTCCAGCACGGATTTGAAATCAAACTGCCAGGAAGTGCCGGCCAGCATGGTGCCGGCATGACGGGAAGATATTAATTCCGCAAAGCCCATGGCCAGGCCGTGGGCAACCAGCAGCACGCCCAGCAGCAACAGGCAGATGTACACAATCATTTTTGTTTGCAGAGGCTTATTGATCAGGTATTGATGACGACGATTCTGTTTCATGAGGCAGATCCTTTCTGTTTATACTGTAGCCCGCTGCTCGTTTGTCGCGGGCCGGGATGGCGCATGCAGGTCGTCACCCCTAAATAAGATTGGGCTTTTGCAGATAAAAATCCTTTAAAAACTCATCGAAAACAGCCTGGTCTTGTTCCGCCACGGCCATAAATTCCACGCCATAGGCAAATTTATTGCCTGCAAAAGGAAGCCTCCACACCACGCGGCTTTCAATCTCCACGGGAAAGCATTCCGCCTCCCGCCATGTGGTCAGCCTCAACTCGGGCAACCGTTTTTCTTTGGGCGGCAGATAAAGGATGATGTTAAGCTTCTGGCCTTTTTCCATTTTTAAGTCGCTGAATAAAGCCAGCCCATGGGCGCTGATATTTTCGGAGCGGCCACCGTCAATTTGGTTCTGCTCAGGCACGGACGATGCATCGGCAGGGATCAAGTTAAATTTTAAACTTAGGGTCAGGGGCTTGCGGGGAAAGCGGCGCCGTTCGGCAATAATGTGACTTTTATATTCATTGGATGTCATGTGGTCACCACTCCGCCGTTGACGTTATTCCCCGGCCCTGCTTATAGTATCGGGAAGGCAGCAGCAGGTTTAAAGCTTAATTTCCGGCAAAACCGGAAAAGCAGCTTTCTTTTTATTTTTAGGAATGATTCCCCCGTGGGCAGCAAAGGTTATCGGGCAAAATTGGGGATGTGCATTTCAAAATCACGCAAAAATTCCTGAAAAGCCGCTTTGGAATCTTTCGTAATGGAAGTAAATTCCACGCCATAGGCATATTTACTGCCGATAAAAGGCATCTGCCAGACAACGCGTCCTTGCAAGATTACGGAAACAGCCTGGCTGTCCTGCCAGGTGACCTGGCTTAAGTCTCCTTGCCGTTTTTCTTTGGGAGGCAAATAGAGGGTCATGGTCATTTCATCGCTGGGTGCCAATTCCAGTTCACTGTAAAGAGCCAGTCCGGAAGCGCTGATATTGCGGGTTTGGACCACCTTTTGAGAATGCAAAAGTGTTCCTTTCCTTTGAACTTTAAAAGAGAGATTAAGCATGATGGGTTTGCGGGGAAATTGACGGCGTTCTGAAAAGTCATTGAATAGGGAAGGTTCTACCATTGGTCCGCTCCAGGTAAAATCAATATTCTTTCATCGATAGTTACGGACAAGCTGCAAAAATATAAAATAAAAATATGCCGGGAGATTAGCGGGCCGCTGAAAAACCCTTACAAGAGTTGACCGGCATGGAGTCCATTAGCGTGAATATCCCATTTTATTAATAAGCAAACTCAATTAAAGATCAATAAAGTGGGATCGGAGAGTTG
>CAYVTN010000424.1:0-2500 GCA_964454395.1 uncultured bacterium
ACTCGCTGTTTCTTTTCACTGTTTAGTTTTCAAGGACCGAAAGGAACTCAACTTGATGATTCGTTAGTTTCAGTTGCCTGAAAGTTATGAATCTTTGCTTCTCCCTGGCCATATAGCCATTTACGAAGCGGATTGAATTATACTTTCTTTTTTTAAATTGTCAACTTAATTTTTATTTTTTTTATTATTTTTTTCAGAAAAAGAACCCCTCCCAGCACGTCGGGAGGCCTCAATAAAAATCAAGTCTTTGACAACAGAACGGCATTATACTTTGTTTTTTTTTGTTGTCAATTTTTTTTTTATCTTTTTTATAATTTTATTCAGCCAGCCTTTGTTCCGCACCCAGACAGGAGGAGACGCCTCGGGAAAAACGAATTGGTTTTTTTACCTTAAATAGCAGGCGATATGATAAAGCGATACGGACAAGCGCCAGGTTAATCCATCATCCATCCGATACCCTCTTCGTCCCATACTAAATTCGCAGTTTCTTCTTCTTTAAAAGGTTCAATCTTCTCATTCTTCTTCAAGGCCGCCAAGAACAACTCCACCAGCTCCGGATCAAACTGGGTATTGGAGCATTTCTTCAGTTCCGCCACGGCAACGTTTATCGGCAAGGCTTTGCGGTAAGCCCTGTCGGACGTCATCACATCCCAGGCATCCGCGACGGCAACAATTCTTGCCCCCAAAGGAATGCTGTTACCGGCTTTGCCTTCAGGATATCCTCCGCCATTGTAACGCTCATGATGATAAAGAATCGTAGGAATTAAATCACGCAGGGATTCGATATTTTGTACAATGGAGACGCCAAGAATGGGATGCATGGCAATGGTATCAAACTCTTTAGGTGTTAGCCGCGAGGGCTTGTTTAACAGGCTTTCAGAGATACCTATCTTGCCGACGTCATGCAATAAGGCGCCATAACTGATTTTTTCCACTTCCTTGTCGCTCATACCCAATTCTCGGGCGATGATGGCGGAATAGGCCATGACTTTATTGGAATGACCGTGGGTATAATGGTCTTTGGCATCGACCGCCGCGGCCAAGGCTTTAACGGCATTAATGTAATCACGGCGGATACTGGCGTATAATTCCACATTTTCGATGGCAATGGCCGCCTGCGACGCCAAAGCGCCCAATAAGGCCAAATCGTCTTTGGTGAAATGTTTCCCGCCCTGCCGGTCATTTAAACAGATGACACCAAATACTTTCTTTCGAATATTCAGGGGGCAGGCGATGAGGTCCTTCCCTGCATACAGTTCATCATTTTCCCGGTCATAATAGGAGCTGGTTTCAACCGAATGGATCAGCAGGGGCTTGACATTTTGAAAAACCCAACCGGCAATGCCCGTCGCCGTGCTGACTGTAATAGGCGCCGTAGCCTTGTTGTTAAGGCCTAAAGAAGCGCGTACCATCAGCTCATCATTTAACCTTTCATAAATCAACAGCGAACCGCCTTTGGCTTTCATCACCTGCATGGCCCTTTCCAAAACCGCTTCAAATAATTTACGCAGGCTGTAAATGGTCCCTATATTCTTATTCACATCGAACAGCAGTTCCAAGCCTTCGGCCTTATGCTGCATTTCCTGGTAGATCTCAATATTTTGCAAGACTTCGGCGGTTTGTGCCGACAAGATGGACATGAGTTCCAGATCGGTATGCGTATAGGCTTCAGGCACATCTTTCTCCACCGAAAGCACGCCAATCGGTTTGTCTTTCAGCACAATCGGAACACATAGTTTACTCCGGCCCGCGGGCGTCAAGAGCGGTTTATAGCCGGTAACCGAAAGATCGCCAAAAAATATTTTTTTTCCGCTTTCCAGCACCTCGCCTTCGATGCCGTCATTGAGCTTGGGATGGATGGACCTTATCATTTTGGGACTCATGCCCCGGGCAACGCGAATGCGCAGCTTACCGGTCAGTTCATCCGTCAACATCAGGCAGCCGACGGTGCCCTGCAACAGGGACATGGCGGTATCAATGACCAGGTTCAAAAGACGCCTGGGGTTGTTGGTGGTGCTCATGGCCGAATAAATTTCCTGAAAGGCCATTAACGCCATATTTTTTTTCATAACAGTGATGGTCACATCCTGCAAACGTTCGGTGGAAAAGGCAATATTTTGTTTTAATTTTTCATTTTCCCTGAGCAACGTATTGGCTGTCGCGTTTTTTTCCATATTGGTTTCTTCCAGGCGTTTGAGGCTGCGTTGGTAGCGGCCTGCCAGGACATTACCGATTACCCCCAGACCGGCTAATAGAAGGATTTTATCAAGCAAATGATACCAGTTAACCTGCTGATGAGCGGTCAGGGCCAACACCAGCAAGGCGGCCAATGTCCCTGCCGTGGCAAAAGCAAGTTGAGGCCTTTGAATTTTGAATATCCGCACGGCAATGATCAGGGGATACATCAGGAAGAAGACACTTTTAAAAAGGCCGCCGGTGTATTGGACCAGCACCGTGATCAGGCATATGTCCATGATTATTTCAATGAAGGATAAAAAGC
>CAYVTN010000425.1:0-2500 GCA_964454395.1 uncultured bacterium
TGTCGTCCTTCAAGGCATGCTGGCCTGCATCGCCCAGATACCATCCGGCTTTGGTCAGGTTGCTTTTCGCAACAGCCATAAATTGACGGTTGCCGAATCTGGCCACAACATAGTCTTGGCCGTCAACCGTGACGGTTTTCACTTCAGCCCCGCCTATGCTGGCTTCAGGACTAAAGGTAATGTTCATTTGATTTTCTTCAGTGGCGCTTTTCTTCCATTCAAAGACATTGACAGCCACGGGCGCATCAGGCACCAGCATTTGTTTGCGAAACACCTCAAATTGACTGTCTGCTGTTCTCCACAGGGATTGGGACTCCAAAACATTGGATCCTTGCTCTTGTTCCGACATTTTATCCCACATGCCGTCAGGATAGAATGTCCGGTCACCGTGATCATTGATGGCAATAAATTGGCCTCTCACTTGACCGCCTGCTGTATAATGATCATCCCACCGTTTATTTTTCGGAACCCTGTATACAAAACCGGTATTATTGCTCACCACATGCAGGCTCCTGGTGCTGGCCGACAGCAAACCCCACTTGGTCCCGCGTCCTTCCGCCGCCACAGGGGCGTTCTCGCTTGTAAGTGGACGCAGCAAAGGATCAGGTTCGTCCGGCGGCACAAACATTACAGAAACATAGGGACTAAAGGCGCTGAACTGGCCTTGGCCTTTTCTTCTGATCTTCACTGCAATATCGAGTTTAAAGTGAATCCCCGCGGGCACGAAATCGGCAAGAATGATGTGATTCTGATCAGGGGGAATATTGCGTTTGATGATCCGGCCGTCATCCAAGGTGATCCCCACCGCATAGCCGCTGAAGTCTTCCATGGTCCTTGCGCCCATGGCTTGGAGTTGCTCCCAGGAAACAGGTTTCCATCTATAATAATAACTGGCCTGCGCCGCTTCGGGCATTTTAGCGGCGCCGGTTTTTCCGGCCTGCGCCTCTACTGATGAGAGATGGTCCTGCCCGTCCACCCCTACATGAAGCGTAAGGGGACGGGTGGCATAGATATTCAAGTTTGTGCGGACCTTTTCCATTTCCCCGAGAGGCCGCAACGCCTCAGGGCCCAAGCCGGGCTGCAACGTTATGGTCAAGGGCCCCAGCGCGGGGTTGAAGACATTGGCTAATGCCTGAAAAGTCGAAGCGCTTAACCTCAGGGGCTCGCCTTTTTTGGCCAGAAGACTTGCTCTGGCCCTCAGGCGCTTATTTTTGTCGTAAACCGTCACTTTGACATAATTGTTTTCCAGTTGATGGGGTATAATCAGCGCCTTCCCGTCCTTCGAAATCCGTGCCTTCTGGACCTCGATTTTTTTCAGTAATTGATCTTCCCCGGCAGCCGTCAATTCAGGTATGGCTTTCGGATTGGTGAGGCCAAAATCCCGTGCTGCATCATAGAGCCGGTAGGTTACATTGGGCTTGTCTTTTTTCCTATCCGTGTGAAGACTGACGAAAATCCCATTAACTCTTTTGGCAGGATAGACCCTGAATTGCAAGGCATGGTCTCTGACCGCCTTCACAATTTCCGGGCCCAACAGGAGAAAAGAAGGTCTTGTCGAGTCCACCCGCTCTTCACCAATCTTGCGGTCATCACCATACCATAGCTCCACCCGGCCGCCCATGGTGCTGTGCTCAACCTTTCTCAGGCCGTCGAACATTACCAGATTTCCCACAACTTTCATATTAAGGGCGTTCAGTATGGGCGCAATTTCTTTCTGCTTCACCTGGGGGATGGTGCCGGGGGACAAGGTAATTGGTTTTGGCCATTTGACGCCGTCTTTGGCAGAAACCGTCGTTTCTTGAAAGAGCATGCCGGGGACAAGCTTCAGTTGAAGCGGCCCCTTGGCCGCCGCTTCCGCAACTTTTTGTCCTGTCATGGAGATCGTGGCCAGTCTGCTGCCGTCAAGCGGCTTCTCCACTTTGAACTCATCCACATAATTTCCATGCACATCATAGACAAGCAAGGCAAACACATCGATTTGATTAAATGCATCCAAAAAATAAACATTATATGGCGTATTGCGCTGGGTGATCGCCCGCCCGTGAACATGACCCACCAATTTGCCGATGGTAATGTTGCCGTTATGAATCAACCGTTCCGTGGCCTGCAGCATCCTGCCCTCTTTTTGCTGGGTGATTGCCTCCCGGCTCTGCCGTTTCAACTTAAACCGCCGGACCGAAGGATTGTCGTTAAAGACGGCAAATTTTCCGGTTTCCTCCCGGCCGGCATAAATCTTCACTGTAAAGGAGTCGGATGCACCCAGCGGTATGCCCGCCATGGGGTATTTGCCCACGCTGCTTTGAGAAGAAATTTCAACATTAGCCTGGGGAACGCCCAAATCATCTTCGAACACCAGCCGGAAGATATTGGCCTTTTCCGGCACTTCGAAATAAACATTATCGCCGTCATACCTGATGGATGCGGGATCGACTTTAACGTTCTGATCCATGACCAATTTCCGGGATTCAGTTATTTTCACGGTCTTATAATAGAAAGTTTG
>CAYVTN010000426.1:0-2498 GCA_964454395.1 uncultured bacterium
CGTGTTAAGGTTGGGCATCGAAGGAAAGTTTACAGATCGTTCGATGCAGGCTAAAAAATTTCAGCCGCGCCCTCGCCCGGCTCGCTTTTCTGCATCTGCAATTGTTCCTTGATCACTTCGCCCAACCGCTGGATGCCTTCGTCAATCTGCTCATCCAAAGCATAGCTGTAATTGAGCCGCAGCGTATTATGCCCGCCGTTGTCAGGATGGAATGAGGAACCGGTCACATAGGCCACATTGTGTTCGAGCGCCCGCGGAAGCATATCAAGAGCGTTCAGGTTATCCGGCAAGGTCACCCAGATAAACATGCCGCCCTGGGGCTGGGTCCACGTGGCTTGCGGAGGGAAATACTTTTTCAGGGCATCGAGCATGCAGTCGCGTTTGCGGCGGTAGAGATCCACGATATGGGAAACGTGGGGAAACAAGACATCGTGGTGGATCGCTTCATAGACGCAGTACTGGGCAAAAGTGTTGGTGCATAAATCCTGCGCCTGTTTTGCCAGCGAAACCCGGTTTACGATTTCATCGGGCGCGGCCATCCAGCCGATCCGGAATCCGGGCGCCAGGATTTTGGAAAAGGAACCCAGGTAAATCACCCGGTCTTCGGTATCCAGACTCTTCACCAGGGGAACCGATTCACTTTCAAAATGCAGCAGACCGTAGGGGTCGTCCTCGATCAGTATAAGATCGTATTCGCACAAGAGCGCGTACAGCCTGCGCCTGCGTTCCAGGGACAAGGTCACCCCGGTGGGGTTTTGAAAGGCGGGGATCAGATACAGGAACTTCGGGAGCTGTCCGCCGCTGCGCAAGCGCTCAAGTTTTCCCTGCAGCAGGTCCATGCGCATGCCGTTTTCGTCCATGGCCACGCCTTCCACCTGTGCCAGAAAAGAACGGAAAGTCAGCAGCGCGCCGAGATAGGAAGGGTTTTCCGTGAGCACCAGATCGCCGGGGTTCAAAAAGATTTGTGAGAGAAGGTTCAGGGCTTGTTGCGAACCATTGGTGATCAAGATATTGTGGGACGCCTGCGGCACGCCGTAGTTCATGGCCATACCCCGGGCAATGGCATCGCGCAGTTTGGGATGGCCTTCAGTCACGCCGTATTGCAAGGCCGCACGCGGATGGTGCTCCATCACATGGGTGATAACGGACCGGAGGCTGTCCACGGGAAAGGCCTCGGGATTGGGCAACCCGCCCGCAAAGCTGATCATCTCGGGGCGGTTCAGGAGCTTGAGTAATTCCCGGATTTCAGAGGCTTTCATATTGCGGGCACTCAAGGAAAAGAGCTCGGAATAGTTATTTTTCATGGCAACCTCGTATGAAAATGCTGGTAGTATAGGGATGCGTAGTGTACCTTATTTCAGGACACAAGCCAATAGTATTTCAAATCACAAGGATGTTATGGGCGTGAGCAATCCTTTTATTGGGAGGCAGGATGAAAAATTACGACAATTTCTTTTTACCCGTGAATGATCTGGCAAAGGCAAAAAAGTTTTATGGCGAAAGCCTGGGGTTGGCGGTTAAATTTGATTTTTCAAATCAGGGCATGGCTGCCTTTAAAGTCGGGGATCAGGAGCCGGCCATTATTTTGAAGGACCTCCAAAAATTTCCCGAAGCCAAACCAACGATATGGTTTGTGGTGGAGGACGTGAAAAGTGAATTTGCCAAGCTGAAGCAGCAAGGGGTTCCTTTTCTCTCCGAGCCTTTTCCGATCCGCACCGGCCTGGCGGCGGAATTTGAAGATCCTTTTGGCAACCGGCTGGGAATTACGGATTACTCCGGGCAGGGATGAGCGGTCGGTCCTGACTTTGGTGCTGTCTGTATGAAAATTAACAAGCTAATGAAAATGTCGGTGCTCCGGCTCATCCGGGTTGTATTTCGCAAGCATTCGTCCCAGGGGAGCTTGCTCGGAGAGAAAATCCTATTGCGAAAAAGGATTTTCTCAACGCTCGCGGTCAGCCTCTGTCGAGGCTCTGGGCGGAGCCCGAAAAAGAAAATTTGCCAAAGTCGAGTAAATTATTCCTGCCGGTCGGCCAGCACGATGGCCAGCGTAATTTTTTTAGTCTCCCGCAAAATAGTGACAGTGGTTTTTTCACCAATCAGGCTTTCCGCCAATATCCGTTGCAGATCATCGGAACTATTGGCGGGTTTGCCATCCAATTCAATGATGGTATCCCCAGTTTTTAGTCCCGCCCGTTTCGCAGGGGTGTGTGGTTCTACACCGCTTACCAGAACCCCATGGTCCTGATTAAGTTTGTAATACATAACCAAGCGGCGGTGCAGGGTAACGGTTTGCGCCAAAATACCCAAAAAACCGCGCGTGATTTTCCCGTCTTTAATTAATTGTCCGGCAATGAGTTGCACCGAATTAATGGCTACTGCAAAACAGAGGCCCTGGGCACTGCTGATCATGGCGGTGTTAATGCCAATAACCTGGCCCTGGGCGTTGACCAAGGGACCGCCCGAATTACCCGGGTTCAAGGCCGCATCCGTTTGAATGA
>CAYVTN010000427.1:0-2496 GCA_964454395.1 uncultured bacterium
CGATCGCGATGGAAAAAGAGCTGCGCTTTGCCATTCGCGAAGGCGGACATACGGTCGGTGCCGGTGTTATTTCCGAGATTATTGAATAAGGGGCAAGGCGGAGGAACCCATGGATCAGCAAAAGATTAGAATCAGGATGAAGGCCTACGATTACAAGCTGTTGGACCGTTCGGCCAGCGATATTATCGAGACCGCCAAACGGACAGGGGCGCGCGTGTTCGGGCCTGTTCCCCTGCCGACGCGCATCAACCGGGTGACCGTCTTGCGCAGTCCGCACGTGGACAAAAAATCGCGGGAACAATTCGAAGTCAGAACCCATAAACGGCTGATGGACATTGTGGATCCCACCCCCAAGACCATTGATGCATTGATGAAGATGGACTTGCCGGCGGGTGTGGACGTGGAGATCAAGCTCTGATCCGGCTCCGCCGGAATTGGATCACTCTTTTTTACAGGGGTTCAACATGTTGAACCTTATTTGAGCCGGGAGCACCAATCAACCCGGCATGAGGAGACTCAATGATGATAAGCACTATTTTAGGCAGAAAAGTGGGAATGACCCAAATTTTTGATGAAACGGGCAAAATCATTCCCGTGACAGTGGTGGCGGCCGAGCCTTGCACCGTCGTCCGGGTCAAGACCATGGAAAAAGACGGTTATACAGCCGTGCAAGTCGGAATGGAGGAGCAAAAACCCCAGCGGCTGACCAAACCTGTTTTGGGTCAATTTACCAAGCGCAATCTTGCGCCCAAACGCATCCTCAAAGAAATCCGTCTGGAGGATGAGGAAACCTTTGAAGTAGGCCAGACCTTTGGCGTGGAAGTGCTGGAGCAAACGCAGTGGGTGGATGTCAGCGGCACCTCCAAAGGAAAAGGCTTTCAAGGCGTTATGAAACGCCATCATTTTTCCGGCGGCCGCAATACCCACGGGTCCATGTTTCATCGCGCTCCCGGCTCCATTGGCGCCTCCTCGCAACCGTCGCGTGTGCTCAAAGGCATGCGTTTCCCCGGGCAAATGGGTAACGCCAAAACCACGGCCATCAAATTGAAATTGGTCAAAGTGGATAAAGAAAACAACCTGCTTCTTATCAAAGGGAGCATCACCGGCGCCAACCGCGAACTGGTGGTGATCAGGAAAAGCAACCGGGGAGGTAAACGCTAATGCCTACGATAAAAATGGTCAATAAAGATAACCAACCTTCCGGGGAGCTGACCTTGTCGGAACAGGTGTTCGGCACCAAGATCAACCAACACCTGATCTGGGAAGCCATCAACAGCCATCTGGCCAACAAACGCCGCGGGACCCATTCCACCAAAACCCGGGGTGAAGTCTCCGGCGGCGGCGCAAAACCTTGGAAACAAAAAGGCACCGGCCGGGCCCGTGCGGGCAGCAACCGGTCGCCCCTGTGGTACAAAGGCGGCGTTGTCTTCGGTCCCAAGCCGCGGGATTACAGCTGGGACATGCCCAAAAAGATGCGCCGGCAGGCCATTTGCAGCGTCCTGAGCGCCAAAGTGAAAGACAATGTCATGGTGGTGCTTGATGAACTCACCTTGGGCGAGATCAAGACCAAGGCCATGGTGGCGGTGTTAAAAGGCTTGAACCTCGAAGGTAAAATCACTTTTGTTTTAGGGGAGAAGGACGACACCATCCGTCTCTCGGGCCGCAATATTCATAACCTGAGGATTCTGAATCCGGACAACATCAATACTTATGATTTAGTCAATTGCGACAACCTCCTGATGACCAAGGCGGCTGTAACGAAAATTGAGGAGACTTTTGGCAAATGAATCCCTATCAAATTTTAAAGCGCCCTTTGATCACGGAAAAAACCAATCAGGGCAAGGAAACCGGTAATTGCTATGCCTTTGAAGTTGACCGGCGGGCCAATAAGATCCAGATCAAACAAGCTATTGAAAAAGTATTCAATGTGAAAGTGCTTGACGTCAACACCACCACCCTGCCCGGCAAAAGCCGGCGCTTTGGGGCCCACGTGTCCGCCAAACGAAGCTGGAAAAAAGCAGTGGCAAAATTAAAAAGCGGCGACCGGATTGAAGTCTACGAAGGCGCCTAAGGGTTAAAAGGAGACAACAATGGCATTAAAAATCTATCGTCCTACCAGTCCGGGACGCCGCCAAATGACGGGATATGATTTTAGTGATTTAAGCAAGACCAAACCGGAAAAGAAATTGGTGGCCAAACTGACCAAGAGCGGCGGCCATAATGTCAATGGCCGTTACACGGCACGGCGAAAATCGGGCGGACATAAACGCCGTTATCGTATTGTGTATTTCATGCGCGATAAGATCGCTGTGCCGGCGCGGGTGGAACGGCTGGAATACGATCCCAACCGCACGGCCCGGATCGCGCTGCTCCAGTATTTGGACGGGGAAAAACGTTACATCGTGGCACCGGAAGGCCTGCAAGTCGGCCAAATGATCTATGCCGGTGAAGAAGCGGACATTCAAACCGGCAATACCCTGCCGCTTAGAAAAATTC
>CAYVTN010000428.1:0-2494 GCA_964454395.1 uncultured bacterium
ATAAAAAGCCATTTTTATCCCTAAGTCCGACAGGCTCCTAGGTCTCCAGGACTCCGTTAGGGACCAGGCATCGGCTTGCACAAAACAAGTTGCCTGGTCCCTGCCTCCCACAAGCGAATACGTCCTTTAATCTTCCTCACTTCGCTGCCCATGCAGCGCCGCCGCTTCCTTGATCACCTGCTCCGCAATCCTGCCCTGAATCGGCTGATAATGGGAGAAATTCATTTCAAAGGTGGCGGTGCCCGACGTCATGGCCTTTAATTCCATGGCGTATTTGAGCAATTCGGCCTGGGGTATTTGGGCCTCGATTTTATCGGTGCCCATGGACAAGATTCTTCCCCGCCGGCTGTTGACATCACTGGTAATGGCGCCCATGGTGGAATCGTCGGCTGCGATGGCCACCTGCATCACCGGTTCGAGCAGCACCGGTCCGGCTTTTTCCATGGCGTCATAAAAAGCCTTGCGCCCCGCAATTTTAAAGGACATCTCCGATGAGTCCACTTCATGAAAGGACCCGTCCGTGACCCGCACGGCCACATCGATCACCGGATAACCGGCCAGCACCCCGCGCTGCATGGCTTCCTTCACGCCTTTTTCAATGCCCGGCATAAACCCTTTGGGAATGCTGCCGCCATGGGTGCGGTCTTCAAACTGATAACCAACGCCCGACGTTAAAGGTTCAAGATCAAGATAAACCTCGCCGTATTGGCCATGGCCACCCGATTGCTTTTTATGTTTGTGATGGCCTTGGGCCGGTTTTTGAATAGTTTCCTTGTAGAGCACCCTGGGGACCGTGCGTTCCACATCAAGATTGTATTTCTTCTTGAGACGGGCCAGGGCAATATCAATTTGCAAATCACCCATGGCCTCCAACAGGCTTTGATGCAATTCCGGTTCAAAGCGGTAGGTTAAGGTGGGATCTTCCTCACAAAGTTTGGCCAGGGCCGTGCTCATTTTTTGGTCTTCCCCTTTTTTGACGGCATTGACCGCCACGGCATAAACCGACTGGGGCAACTTCAAGCCCGGGAAAACCACGGCCTGCGCGGGATCAGTAAAGGTATGGCCGGTTTGGGCAGTGTCGATCTTGGTCACCACCACGATGTCACCGGCGCCGGCGCGGGCCACTTCAGCGGTTTTTTTGCCTTGCACTGCGAAAAGATGACTGAATTTTTCCTTGTGGTTGATGGTGCTGTTTAAGACGTCCATGTCCGGGGTCAGCACGCCGGAGATGATTTTTAAAAAGGAAAATTTGCCGGCATACTGATCGATCATGGTTTTGAACACCAGGGCACTGAAGGGTTGACCCGCCCCGGGTGAACGGGTGAGGCCGGTTGCAGGATCATCGGGTGAAGCACCGGCCCAGGGCGTTTTTTCCGCGGCATTGGGCATGAATTCAATAAATACATCCAGCAGGGCGGCTGCGCAGGAAACGCGGTTGGCGCAACCGCAGAAAACAGGGATGAAGCGGCCGGCCATCATGTCTTCATTGAGGCCGCGATCGATTTCATCGGGGGATAAAGTCTGGCCTTCCAAGAACTCTTCGGTCAGCTTATCGTCACCTTCGGCGGCAGCTTCGATCAGCGCTTCCCGGGCTGCCTGGGCCTGAGCCTGCATGCTTTCGGGAATGGGCGCTTCCGTATAGCGGGCACTGTCCTTGGGGAAAAGCAGGGCTTTCATTTTCAACAAATCCACCACGCCTTGGAAATTTTCCCCCGCGCCGATGGGAATCCAAATGGGAATCTTGGGCTTGCTGAATTTCTGGGTGCATAACTCCATGGTGGTCTCGAAATTGGCCCGTTCCTTGTCCATCTTGTTGAGAAACAAGGCCCGGGGCACCTCAAAAGCCTCGGCTTGACGTGAATGTTTGAGGGATTCGATTTCCGGACCCACCTCGGCATCTACCAGTACCAGGGCCGAATCGGCCACATGCAGCGAGGCCAATACATCACCGATAAAATCAGGCGATCCCGGGGCATCCAGGAAATTCAATTTGTGATCAGCATATTCCACAAAGGCAATGGACGTATGCAGCGAGACCTTGCGGCTGATTTCTTCTTCATCAAAATCACTGACCGTGGTGCCTTTGTCCACCTGGCCGGGTTGGCTGATGGACCCGCCGGCGGCCAGCAAGGATTCGGTCAGGGTGGTTTTGCCCACATGGCCGTGACCGGCAATCAGGATGTTTTGGAGTTGTGCTGCAGGATAGTCTTTGATCATAGAAGGCCTCCAGGAGAAAGTGGTGGCGGCAGAACCAGAAGGTCAGCCGTACCTTTAATCCCCTTGTTCCCAAGGGGAGCGCGAGACAGTGGAAAACCAATTATAGGAATTATCACCTTCGGCAGCAAGAATTATCTGGCTTAACCTGAACTGCCATGACGCGCGTGAAAGGCTGCCGGCCATTCCTGCAGAAGGAACAACTAAAAATAGACTTGACGCCTGTAGGCCTGATTATAATAATGAACAACAAGTCGTGCCGTGCCCTTTAACCAGTTAC
>CAYVTN010000429.1:0-2494 GCA_964454395.1 uncultured bacterium
TTTCATAAATATCTTTGTGCCTAAAAGCCGATTCGAAATTTGACGGTGGATTTTGCCCATTATGGGTACATTGTTTTTTATGCCCCGCCATGATACAATGCCCGCACTTTCAACACCCTTGCAGGTAGCCATGACCAGATGGATTTTAATTGTTCTTGTCGGCACTTTTTTCGCAGTTGTTTACGCGGCCATGGTCTTTGTGGCGGTCATTGAGCCGCCCAAGCACTATTCCGATTTAACCCCGGCTGATTTTGGAAAAAAGTACCAGGACCTGACCATGGTGACCAAGGACGGACTGGCCCTTGCCGGCTGGCTGGTGCCATGCCCCAAGAGCAAGGCCGTGGTCGTCATCGGCCACGGCTACCCTTACGATAAGGGCAGCATGCTGGCCACCACTCTTTTCCTAAACCAAAAATACAATCTTGTTTATTTTGACTTCCGCTCTTTTGGAAAAAGCGAAGGCCGGGTGACCACCTTTGGCATCAAGGAAAAGCAGGATGTGGCGGCGGTATTGAACTATTTGAAAAAGCGCTTTCATTTTCAGCCGGTCGGGCTATTGGGTTATTCCTTTTCCGCCGCGGTGTTTCTGCAAGCCCATCCTCCGGAAGCCAAGGCCATGGTGCTTGACTCGCCTTTTGTGAGTCTGCAGGCCATGAGCGAACGGGCTTACCGCTGGTTGCCGGGGCCAACCAAGTGGCCTTTCATCAAATTGTCCAAGTTATATGGCCGCTGGTTTCTGGGCGTGGATTTTGACGAGGCTTCAGCCCTGGCAGGAGCCGGTCAGGTCAAGGCGCCGGTGCTTTTTATCCACGGGCAAAAAGACAAGCAAGTGCCGCCGCAAGATTCGCAAAAATTATATGCAGCTTGCGGGTCTAAAATAAAGCAGCTTTGGATCATGCCGGGTGCCGGGCATGATCATCGGGACAAGCAAACCCAGCAGCAGTATGAGGAAAAAGTAAGCGCTTTTTTTGAACAGTGGATGAAATAAAGAAGGGAAGTGGATTGGCAATGGTCAATGTGGAAGTCAACTTATTGGATCAAGTGCAAGCCGTGCTTTTTGACATGGACGGCGTGGTTATCGACGGTATGCCCTATCATGCCCAGGCCTGGCAGAAAACCTTTGGAGAAATCGGGCTCAGCATCAGCGCCCGGGAAGTTTATGAGCGGGAAGGGGAGTCCGGTCTTTCGGCATTGGCGGCTTTTCTGGAGAAACGGGGGCTTAAGCCCGGTGAGGACGAACTGCGGCGTCTGATGGCGCGCAAGGAGGCCATCTTCAAGGAAATCGTTCAAGCCAAACCTTTTGACGGGATCGACAATCTGCTGGAAACCCTGCAGGCCAGGGGCAAAAGGCTGGCACTGGTGACAGGCACGGCCCGCCACGAACTGATGCACAGCCTGCCCGAAGTCATTCGGGAAAAATTTGAATTCATTGTGACCGGAGATGAAGTAAAGCAGGGCAAGCCCGATCCCGAGCCTTATCAGCGGGCCCTGGATGAGTTGGGCCTGAAGGCCGGGGACGTGGTGGTCATTGAAAATGCGCCTCTTGGCATCCGTGCGGCCAAACAGGCCGGCTGCCATTGCCTGGCCGTGGCCACTTCCTTGCCGCCTGATTACCTGCGGGAGGCGGATGCCTGCTTTGAGTCTCTGGCAACCCTCTCGCACTATTTGCTGGCATAGGGTAGGTTGGCCAATAACACATTTTTTGTAACTACTCAGGTCTCTTGCGTATCCAAGCCGGAAGTACACCTTGGGCTAATTTGCCCCTGCCGGTATGGATATTATGTAAAAGGGACACCGAGGGTAAGGTCACAACCTGTTCCCGAAACAGGAACGATCTACGCTTAATATGTTCGAAATGACCTGAGTAGCACCATTTTTTTATGCAAAAAAGCGGCTGGTTCCGCTTTCGAAGGTGTTATCAATACAATATTTTATTATTGTCAATTTAAATTGTGAAATTTATAATTTGATCATTACTCAACTTTAGCAAATTTGCTAAAGTTGAGTAACATTGTTCCACAAGGAAATTTATGCTTATTTAGAAATGGGTTGAATCACTATGCCGGAGCCTGGGCAAGAGGTGGTTCAGACTCTTGGTGCCGGGACCATTCTTTGAGTATGTTTTTTATGTCAATCAAGCCGGGCTGGCAGTGCAGCTCATGGCCTAAAACCACCAAAGGGGATATGACCATGAAGCCTAAGCATTTTTTCCTCATCCTGGCCGTTGTGATGGGCCTTGGCCAAGCGGCGCCGGCCCGGCCTGAGCGCCCTTTAACCTGCGCCCAATTTCTGCAGGAAGCCCTGCCCCGTGATCCCGACTTTCAGGCTGCATTGCAAACCTATCTGCAAGCCACCTACCGCACCCTTGGCGCCCAAGCTCTGGCCGACTGGACCTTGAAAGCCCGGGCGGGCCTGGTGCACAATGAGTCGGATACCCCATCAGCTTTTCAACCGGCCTCGGTTGATGCCGCCACTTATCAACTTTCCCTTGAAA